>NZ_JAGWCS010000099.1:0-14919 GCF_020657705.1 Clostridioides sp. ZZV15-6598
TCTGTGTTCCATCATATGTTTTTTAATATTATCAGCATTAATCATTAATCGGCTAGATATCTTTAAAGAAGATATTTATGTTGTAAGTAAAAATAATTCACATAATGAAAAAACAGATAAGGTAGAAAAAATAGTTAAAGATGAAGGCAATAAGCATAATAAAGATGAGGAGAAAATAGATAAAAATATTCAAATTAATAAAATAACTATATACATAAGTGGAGCAGTAAATAGACCAGGAATTGTAACTATAGAATCAAATAAGAGGCTTTATGATGCTGTAGAATTATTAGGTGGAACAACAAAAGAAGCTGATTTAAATGGAATTAATTTATCACTAAAATTAGAAGATGAACAACATTACATAATACCTAAAATAGGAGAAACAATATCTGTTACAAGTAACAGTGATTCTAATAAATCAAGTCTAAAAAATGAAAGTAACAATGAATCTGAAAGTAAAAATAATAAAAATCTATTTGATAAATCAAAAATAAATATAAATACAGCAACATTAGAAGAGCTAGATACTTTACCTGGAATTGGAGAGGCCACAGCTAATAAAATTTTACAACATAGAGAAGAAAATGGACAATTTGCTTCAATTGAAGATATAAAAAATGTGAATGGTATAGGAGATAAAAAATACGAAAATCTAAAAGATTTAATTTGTATAGGCTAAAAATATAATACAAAACTCACTTATAGATATGGTATTATAAATATGTATGTATATGTGTGTATATGTGGAAATTTAGTAAAGGAGGTACTTTTATGAAGAAGGAACAAAAAAAACTTACAGAGATGACAACAGCAGGTGGCTGAGCAGCTAAAATAGGGCCAGAGGTTCTGGCATCAGTTTTGGCTCAACTGCCTAAAAATGATAATATAGAAAATTTATTAGTAGGATTAGATACAGCAGATGATGCTGCTGTGTATAAATTAAATGATGATATGGCACTTATTCAAACACTGGATTTCTTTACACCAATGGTAGATGACCCATTTGTATTTGGTCAAATTGCTGCATCAAATTCATTATCAGATGTATATGCCATGGGAGGAAAGCCTTTGGTTGCAATGAATATTGTTTGCTTTCCATCATGTCATGATATGGATGTACTTGCAGAAATATTAAAAGGCGGATTCGATAAAGTAAAAGAAAGTGGAGCACTATTAGTAGGAGGACATACTGTAGATGACCAAGAACCTAAATATGGTCTTTCAGTTTCTGGAATTGTTAACCCAAATAAAGTTTTATCAAATGCTACTGCAAAGCCTGGTGACAAGTTAGTTATAACAAAGCCAATTGGTGTGGGTGTATTAAATACAGCCATGAAAGAAGGTATGGTAGAACAGCATATATGTGACAAAGTAGTAGAAATAATGATACATTTAAATAAATATGCAGCAATGAGTTTTGATAAATTTGATGTAAATTCAGTTACAGATATCACTGGATTTGGTTTACTTGGGCATACTTTAGAAATGGCTAAAGCTTCTGAGGTGAGTATTGAAATTGATTCAAAGCATGTTCCAATTATCGAAGGTGCTGTAGAAATGGCAGAAATGGGAATAATACCTGCTGGAATGTATAAAAACATGCATTATGTATCAAAAGATGTAGAAGTTGTAGGGGATGTAGAAGTTGCAGTTCAAGATATTTTATATGACCCACAAACTTCTGGAGGGTTATTGATTTCTGTAAAAGAAGAATTAGCAGAAGAACTTGTAAGAGATATGAAGTTAAATGGAGCAATAGAAGCAAAAATCATAGGGTCTGTAGTAACAAAAGGGGAAAAATATATTAAAGTTTTATAAAATATTATATAGAGAGAAAGAGTGATTATTTTGAGCAAAAGAGAATTATTTGCAATGTTACCTTCAGTTGATGAAGTATTAAGTGATAATAGAATAGTAGAAATAATAGAGGAATATCCTAGAAGCTTAGTTTTAGAATCTGTAAGAGAAGTGATAGATTTTAAGAGACAATTTATATTAAGATTAAAAGAAGATGCATCTAATTCTGTAACAATAGAATTTGATGAAATAATAGAATCTGCAATAGAGAGAGTTAAATTAAATTACTCACTATCATTAAAAAAAGTTATAAATGCAACTGGTACAGTTATTCATACAAACTTGGGGAGGTCTTTACTTAGTGAAGATATAAAAGATGAATTATGGTGTGCTGCTTCAAGATATTCAAACTTAGAATATGATTTGGATAACGGAGAAAGAGGCTCAAGATATTCTCACTTAACTAATACAATAAAAAGACTCACTGGTGCAGAAGATGTACTAGTTGTAAATAATAATGCAGCAGCAGTGCTTCTTGTACTTAGCACAATGGCCAAAGGAGGAGAAGCAATCGTATCACGTGGAGAGTTAGTAGAAGTAGGAGGTTCTTTCAGAATTCCAAGTATAATGGCTCTTAGTGGTGCAGAATTAGTGGAAATAGGTTCAACTAATAAGACACACTTAAAAGATTATAAAGAAGCTATTACAGAAGAAACTAATGTATTGATGAAAGTTCATACAAGTAACTATAGAATTATGGGATTTACAGAAAGTGTATCTATAGAAGAACTAGTTAATTTAGGTAAAAAATATAAATTACCCGTAATAGAAGACCTAGGAAGTGGAGTATTTATAGATTTATCAAAATATGGATTATCTTATGAACCAACTGTATTAGATTCTATAAGACAAGGTGCAGATGTAGTTACTTTTAGTGGAGATAAAATGCTTGGTGGACCACAAGCAGGTATTATAGTTGGGAAAAAAGAGTATATAGAAAAAATGAAGAAAAATCAACTTACTAGAGCTCTTAGGGTTGATAAGCTGACAATATGTGCCCTTGAAGCAACTTTAAGAATGTACTTAGATGAAACAAAGGCTGTGGAAAACATACCTACTTTAAAAATGTTGACATATAGCATTGAAGAGTTAGAAGCAAAGGCAAATAAATTATTTAAAAAAATAACTACCTTAAATCTAAATGCTAAAATAAACATAGAAGATGGATTTTCTCAGGTAGGAGGAGGGTCTATGCCTCTTGAAACGATAGCTACAAAGGTAATAACAATAACTCCTGAGCATATAAATGTATCATCTTTAGAAAAAAAATTAAGACTTAGTGAAGCTCATATAATAGCTAGAGTGTATGATAATAAATATGTTTTAGATGTAAGAACTATATTTGATGATGAATTTGATGTAGTAGTTGAGGAGCTAAGAAAAGCCTTTAATTAACTAAATTTGATATAATAATACTATTAATTTTAATTGAAAATTAGAAGCATTGAAGCTTTGATAGGGGGCAAAAAATGAAAAACGTAGTAATTGGAACAGCAGGTCATATAGACCATGGAAAAACAACTCTTATAAAAGCATTAACTGGAAGAGAAACTGATACATTAGATGAAGAAAAAAAGAGAGGTATATCAATAAATTTAGGTTTTACTTATTTTGATCTACCAAACAATAGAAGGGCTGGTATCGTAGATGTACCAGGACATGAAAAATTTATAAAAAACATGTTAGCTGGAGCATCAGGACTAGATATAGTTTTACTTGTTGTAGCAGCAGATGAGGGCGTTATGCCACAGACGGTTGAGCATTTAGACATTTTAAGTTTTTTAAATATAAAAAATGGGATAGTAGTTTTGACTAAATCTGATACTGTAGATGAAGAATTTAGAGAACTAGTAAAAGAAGATATTTGTGAAAAAATAAAAGGTACTTTTCTTGAAAATGCAGAAATAATTGAAGTTGATTCTGTATCTAAAAAAGGAATAAATACTCTGATTGAAAAAATAGATAAAATGAGTGAGGCAATAGAAGATAAAAACGAGAATTCTCCAGCAAGACTTAATATAGATAGAGTATTTTCTATAAAGGGATTTGGTACTGTAATAACAGGTACCTTAATAGAAGGAAAGATAAGTATAGAGGATGATTTGGTTATATATCCACAAGTATTAAAAACAAAGATAAGAAGTATACAAGTTCATGGAGAAAATAAAGATACAGCTTATGCAGGACAAAGGACAGCAATCAACATATCAAATGTAAAGGTAGATGATATAAAAAGAGGAGATGTTTTGGCTGCTCCCAACTCATTAGAAGAATCAATGATGTTAGATGTAAAACTATCATTAGTAAATCATTTAGAAAAAGGGATAAAACATTGGGATAGATTGAGATTGTATCATGGGACTAGAGAAATACTTTGCAGAGCAGTTCCACTAGATAAAGATTTAATTGAAAATGGAGAGAATGGATACATTCAGTTAAGACTTGAAGAAAGTATAGTATCTAAGAAGGGGGATACTTTTGTTGTCAGACGTTATTCTCCAATGGAAACTATAGGTGGAGGTGTGATAATTGACCCATCCCCTAAAAAGCATAAGAGATTTGATGAAAAAGTTATAGAAGCATTAAAAATAAAAGAAAAAGGTGAACTTAAAGATATAATAGAAGAATACTTAAAGAGAAACTTAAAAAATTATCCAAATATAAAAGAAATAATGAGCTATAGTGGTGCTCATGAAGAACATGTAAAAAAATCTATTGAGATACTTATATCAGAAAATAAAGTATTGCCTATTGGAAACATGTACATGCATATAAATCAATATAATAAACTGAAGGAAAACACAATAAATCTTTTAAGTGAGTACCATAAGAAGTATAGATTGAGAAAAGGTATGTTAAAAGAAGAAGTAAGGTCTAAGGTAGAAAGTAATTTTAAGACTAGAGAAATGGATATTTTACTAGAAAAATTATCTACAGAAAATATTATAAAAATAGAAAATAATATAATATCATTATTTGATTTTGAAGTTATCTTAAATGATAAACAAAGAGAAATAGCAAAAAAAATAGAAAAAAGGCTAAAATCATGTGGAGTTTCTTCAATATTGACAATAGAGGAAGTTTCTGAAGGAAATCATAACTATGCTGAAGTATTAGAGTCAATGATAGGTAATAAGGTAGAGAAATTGGATGATTTGTATATAATGGATAAAGATATTTATGAAAATGCAAAGAACATTTTAATAAATTATATAAAAGAAAATAAGGAAATAACACTAGGAGAATACAGAGATTTGATAGATTCTAGCAGAAAAAACTGTATGATTATACTAGAAAACTTTGATAGAAACAAAATAACTAAGAGAGTAGAAAACAAAAGAATTTTGTTTTAGCGGAAAATGTCTGTTTTTGCTTTGAGGTATAAAGAAGGAATTATAATGTCGAGTATCGTATAAATTAATTAGTATAAAATATTAATTAAGAGGAAGTGTAAAGTATTGAAGAATATAATACCTGCTGTGAAACCAGATATAAAAGAAAGAGAAGACATGAGCCTTTTATTTATAATAATGGGCTCAGTGCTTTTATTATTTATTATAAAAGATACAAATAAATATGAAATTTTACTGCATGCTGTATATGCTACATTCTTGATATCTACAGGAATGGTTATATTTAATACTACAAAGTTTAAGGTAGATTCATTTTCTACATTTTTGGGGTTAGTATTTGCAGCAACTGGAGTATTAGAGTGTATGTATTTATTTAATTGTTTAGGTGCTAGAGCAGAAGCTGTAATTGGAACTAACATCACAATATCAGCAATAACAGATTTATTTCCTATACTAGGTGTGTATTTAAGTTTTAAATTCGTTAAGGATAATAAACAAATTCATTCGAGCATAATTTTATTTGTAGTAGCTGTAGTTTTAACAATATCATCTCTATTTATAATAGCTGAAATTTGTAACTATTTAGAAGGTGGTACATTACACTATGCTTTAGGAGTTTTTACATCTATATTTATGATAATTATTTCCATTATGAGTGGAATTGAATTAAACTCAAGTTCAAACATCAGTAAATGGGAATATAGTGAGAAAAAATTTTTTAATAGAATAATAATAATAACAATCTTATCAAGAGTTCCAAATTTACTACATATAGTAATTGGTAACAGGCATATAGAAGGTATGTTATCACAAATAATAATAAATGTAGCACTATACTATTTATATAATTACATAGTATCTAAGAATATTAAGAAAACAGCACTAGAATTACATGATACAAATGAAGAATTAACAATAAAAACAGAAAGTTTGAAAGAAAAAAACAAAAAACTAATATATGAAACAGAAAAAATAGAAGAACTTAAAGAAATACTTATAAAAAGAGAATTACGACTACAATCTACTTTAGATGTTTCTGTAAATAGTATAGTTGTGTTTAGTAAGGATGGAGAAATTACATATGCAAATAAAAGTTTTAGAAATATTTTTGGAGATTATAAGGAACAAGATAAATTAAGTAATAAAGTTAAAAATTTTAATGATTTAATAGAAAGCATTAATTATGTATTTATCAATAAAAAGAATATAGAAATATTTGTTGATACAAGTGATAATAAGGTTTACCAAGCTATATTTGCTCCTTTAATCATAGCCACACACATAGAAGGAGTATTATGTGTATTAAAGGACAAAACTAAGAAAAAGGAATACGAACGTAAACTTATTGAAGCAAATAAGAGAAGTGAAGACTTTTTAGAAAGTGTTGGAGATGGGATAGTAGTACTTGAAGGTAGTAATAAAATATATGTAAATAATGCATGTAGGCAAATATTTAAAGAGACATTAGAAAATATAGATTTTTCATCAATATGTAAAAGTGAAGAAAGTATAGAAAAAAGGTATGTAATAGAGGGTGAAGTAAAATATGTAGAGATGAGTTTTTCTCATTATAATAATGAAGGAACTTATAAGACTATTATTGTAATACGTGATACGACTTCTCGAAAGATATCTCAAATAAAACTTGAAGAAAGTCAATCTTCTTACTCAAGATTTATAGATATATTACCTGATGGTATATGCTTATTAAGAGAAGACTTAAGTGTAAATTATGCAAATAAGTCATTTTTAGATATGCTATCTTTTACAAGTATAGATGATGTAAAAGATTCTAATATTAAGATATTAATGAATGCAAATACTGAAGAAAAAATGAAATTTACTGAAAATATGACTAAAGTTTTAAATGAAAATAAAAGTATACTTCTACTAGAATATGAATTAATAAATAATTATGATGATATGGTAGAAGTAGAATTAAGTGCATTACCTTTTGCAATATATAACACTAGATATATAATGCTTATTATAAAAGATTTAGCACATAAAAAATACTCTGAACAAGCTGAAAAAGAATTACTTGAAAGATTTAAAACAGATAAAATAAAAACTGAGTTTTTTGCAAATATGTCTCATGAATTAAAAACACCATTAAATGTTATATCAAGTTCAAACCAATTAGTAGATTCTTTCTATAGAAGCGAAAAAATAAAAGACTATAATAATAATATCAAGTCTCATGTTGATTTAGTTAGACAAAGTTCCTATAGACTTCAAAGGTTGATAAATAATATTATAGATTTAACAAAGATGGAGTCAGGATTTTATACACTTAAACTTGCAAAATACAATATTGTATCTGTAATAGAAGATTTGTTTATGAATATAGAAGAGTATGCAAGTAGAAAGGATATAAGAATTCTATTTGATACAGAGCTTGAAGAAATCAATGTTTATGTAGACAAGGCTGAAATCGAGAGAATTATACTAAATCTATTATCAAATTGTATTAAATTTACTGATAATGGAGGATGGATATATGTAAACATTTACTATAAAATAGATAAAGTAATCATAAGTGTTAAAGATACTGGTGTTGGTATACCTCAAGATAAATTGGAGTTGATTTTTGAAGAGTTTTCACAAGTTGACAAGACTTTATCTAGAAATACTGAAGGAAGTGGAATAGGGCTTGCTATAGTTAAGAACCTAGTAAGTCTTCATGGTGGAGATATAGAAGTAATAAGTGAAGTTAATAAGGGGACAGAATTCTTAATTTCATTACCAATGAAAAGTTTTAGTAATGAATATTATACTGAAGATAAGAGAATATATAATCTTCAAGAAAAAATAAAAATAGAATTTTCTGATATATATTATTAGAAATTTATTATAACTGTAAAAATAAAATATTCTATATTTAATTTAATAGAGTATACTATAAAAGCTAGCCTATCATAAAAATAAGTTTTATGTTAGTCTAGCTTTTGTTGAAATTAAATGTATTTCGTATTTATATGTGAGAACATATAATTTCTAAATTACCCTCAAAGCCAAAATCTCCAAAGTTATTTGGTAATATAAAATGCATACCTTTCTTTAAATCATATTCTATAGAATTGTGTATCAATTTACCTGTTCCCTCTAGGATACTGTATAAAGAAAAAGGTGTATTGTGAGTAAAATTACATTTTCCCAAAATGTCTAATTTATAAACACTAAAAAATTCATTTGATACAAATGTTGTACATTTAAAGCTTGGTGTTGATACAATTTTATAATCAGTATCAAAATCTGTATGAGGAACATTTGTAACTTCTATTGATTTTTGAACATGAAGTTCACGTTTATTTCCTGAGTTATCAGTTCTGTCATAATCATAAACTCTATAAGTGGTATCTGAATTTTGTTGAGTTTCTAAAATTAATGTTCCCTTACATATAGCATGTATAGTTCCGCTTGGAACATAGAAAAAGTCACCTTTTTTTATATTAACTTTTCTAAGCAGTTTGTCCCATTCATTATTATTTATCATTTCTATAAATTCTTCACGAGATTTTGCATTATGACCTATTATAATTTCTGCATCCTCAGAACAGTCTATTACATACCAACATTCTGTTTTGCCTAATTCTCCATTTTCATTTTTTTGAGCATATTCATCATTTGGATGAACTTGAACTGATAAATTGTCATTAGCATCTAGTATTTTTGTAAGTAAAGGGAATTTATCTCCAGGTGCATTACCAAATAATTCTCTATTTTTCTCCCATAATTCAGATAGCCTTTTATCTTTATATTCTCCATTTTCTATTAAACAATCTCCATTTTTATGAGAACTTATAGCCCAACATTCACCTGTTGTTGGTGATTTTATCTCATAGTTAAATTTATCTTTAAGTGCAGTTCCACCCCATATTCTATCCATAAAAATAGGTTTTAAAAATAATGGTTCCATAATCTTGTTCCTCCTATGATATTAAATTTATCCTACAAATAATTATATATAAATAGATTATAAAATCAATAGTAAAAAAGTTTTGTCCCTTGAAATGACATAAAGTATAAGGAGTTATGAAACAAGATAAACTATGATATATAATATAAAGGTCTAAATTGGAGTGATAATCATGGAGAGATTTAAAGAAGAAAATCAAAAATATAAAAAAGAATTTTTGAAATTGTTGGAGGAATGGGTAAGTATACCTTCCTTTTATGATAAAAATACTGTATCTAAAGATATGCCTTTTGGAAAAGGTGTATATGATGCATTAAACTGGTTTGAAAATTTAGGTAGAGAAAACAATTTCACTGTTAAAAATATAGATAATCATGCTGTTTACATTGAATATGGAGATGGTAAAGATTATATAGATATATTTGGACATTGTGATGTTGTAAATCCAGGAGAAGGATGGGATAGTGAGCCATTTAAGCTAGATATTATAGGCGATAAATTAGTTGCTAGAGGTGTTTCTGATAATAAGGGTCCTATGATAGCAAATTTTTTGGCATTAAAAATGATAAAAAGTTTAAATATAGATTTAAAGAGAAAAGTTAGATTAATTGCTGGAGGAAATGAAGAAAGTGGATTTAAGTGTATAAAGCACTATTATAGCAAAGAGCCACATGGTGTATATGGATATACTCCAGATGCTAAATTTCCTGTATTAAATGGAGAAAAGGGTGGAGCAATAATAAAATTAATGTTGGATATAGATGATAAATATCTAGACATAAGTGGAGGAATAGAGTTTAATACAATTCCAGATAAGGTGTATATAAAAAATATTAAAAATTTAAGTAATGATTATATAAATTCTGATTTTAATAATGTTTCAATAAGTTTTAATGATGGTAAGTATATTGTGAATGGGAAAGGTGGACATTCATCTAAACCTGAAAAAGCAATAAATCCAATATTAGATACAATTAAAGTTTTAGCAGAAAATCTTGATGAAGATTGGGCAAAAGACTTGTATAAGCTAATAAATAAAGATAATATAGATGGAAAACTATTTGGCTTAAATGTTGAAGGAAAATGTGGAATTCTATCAATGGTTCCGACAATAATAAATATAAAAGATGGAAAACTTGAAGTAATTTTAAGTGTTAGGTATCCTGAAGTATTGACAGTTGAAAATATAATAGAAAAATTTGATTTGTATATAAAAAGAAATAATATTAATAAATTTGAGTTTATTGGGGAAAATTTAAAGCAAGCAAATTATATAGATGAGAATTCAAAACTTGTAAGAAGTTTACATGGGATATATGTAAATTATTCTGGAGACTCAAAAAGTGTTGTTAGAGTAACCAGTGCAGGAAGCTATGCAGCTGAAATGAAGAACTCAGTAATATTTGGGTGTGAATTTCCTGATGGTAGTTTTGGAAATGTTCATAGTGCGAATGAATTTGCCAGCTTAGATAGATTTATAACTTCAATAGGTATCTATGCAGAGGCAATAGTTACATTATGCAATAATATATAAATACAAAATGTCCCTTATATAGACATATTATATATACAACTAAAATTTTATTTGATATATAATTGAAATCAAAGAGAAGGTGATACAATGATAACTAAGAAACATGCAGTAATAGTAAAAAGTTTAAGCAATAAAGATGGATATATGACATCAAATGAACTAGCTATTAAATTAGATGTATCTACTAAAACTATTAAAAGATATATAGCAGATTTAAATGGTATTTTGAGTAAATATGATTTAGAAATAGATTCTTCAAGAGGCATAGGATATAAGTTAAGTGGCTCTAAGACTAATATAGCAAAGGCTGTTAAAGAAGCAAATAAATATATAAATGGTTTCTTGGATGATTCTGAAGAAGCAAGGATATCAAATATAATATGTATGCTAATTAACAGAAATTATATGAGTATAGAATTAATGGCAGAAGAATTAAATCTAAGTATAGCAGCCATAAATAAATTGTCTAGTAAGCTTAAAAGAAAACTTGAAAAGTATGACTTAGTTATAAAATCTAAACCTTATTATGGAAGCTATATATATGGTGAAGAAATTAATATAAGACAGTTGATTACTGATTATGCAATAAAGTTGGATGAGAAGAGTAAAATAAAAGTATTTTTAGATGACATCAATGAAAACGATATAAATTGCATAGAAAGTATTTTAGAAAAGCATTTGAGAGAAAAAGAAACAATAATTTCAGATAAAGATTTTAATCTTTTACTTTCAAAAATAATAGTTTCTGTGTTTAGAAGTAAGAAAGGTCATAGTAAAAATATAAATTTAATAGATACAGGATATAGATTTCATAATTACAGTTTTATAGAAAGACTTATGAAAGAAATATCTGATAAGGTTGGATTTAAACTTATTGAAGATGAAGTAATTTATATTTCAAATTATTCTGGTGTAATAGCCTATAGAGGCGCACAGGGAATAAAAAATGCAAGTGAAATTGAAGAAAGAATAAGTTGTGTTATAAGTAGTGCTCTTCAAGATATACTACTTATTTCAGGAAGTGATTATACAAAAGATGAAGAGTTTATGATAGCGATATCTGACCATATAAAAAGGTTTTTAAGTAGAGCAAAAGCTAATATAAAATCTAATAATCCACTACTTCATCAAATAAAAGAGAAATTTCCAATAGCTTTTAACTTAGCTGTGTTTTTATCAAATAAGATAGAAACTGAATTTAATCTAAAATTAGATGAGGATGAACTTGGATATATAGCTATTCATTTTGCTGCTTCAAATGAAAGAATGAAAAAAAATACAAGTAAGAAAATTTGTATAGTTTGTCACTATGGTATAGGTACAGGACAGCTTCTTTCTGAAAAATTAAAGCAGAATATAAGTGATTTAAATGTTGTAGGTGTTTATCCATTTAGATATCTTGATATGGCAATAAGTCAAGATGTTGATTTGATAGTATCGACGGTTGAATTAAAAGGATATGAAAAGCCAGTGCTATATATAGAAAATATTTTTGATGATAGCGTAATTGAAAACGTAAACAAAGCCTTTTATGAAAAGGAAGAAAGAAGAAAAATAATAAGTAATATGTTTGATGAAAGAGCTTTTTTCAGTATAAAAGCAAATACAAAAGAAGAAGTTATACTTTCTCTTTCAAATAAATTGAAAGAAAGAGATTTTATAGAAGAAAGTTCAATAGAGAGCATAATAGATAGAGAAAATATTTCATCAACTGAAATAGGAAATTTAGTAGCTATACCTCACACAATAGTGAAGGGCGATAAAAAATCTATAATCGGAGTTGGAATACTTGAAAATCCAATAATTTGGGATAAACAAGAAGTTCAACTAGTATTTATGGTATTTTTTAATACTAAAGAAAAGCATAATTTTTCAATATTTAAATACCTTTATAATTTTATAAAAGATGAAGGTGGAGTAAGAGGAATTATTAAAATATGTGACTTTAATAAATTAATGGCACTAATAGGTAATTAAGGAGGAAATTAATCATGGGAACAAACATATTTAACAAGGAATATGTATTTTTAAATACTGAGGCTAAATCTAAGGTTGAAGTTTTAAAATTTATAGCAAAGAAAGCAAAAGAATTAAATTTAACAGAAGATGAAAATCTAGTGTATGAAGGTTTAATAGCTAGAGAAGAGCAATTTACTACAAATTTAGGAGAATCTATAGCAATACCTCATACTAAAAATGATGCAATTGAAAATCCAGCAGTAGTGGTACTAAAGTTTAATGATGATGTTGTTTGGAACGAAGGTGAAGATAATGTCAAATTAGCAATAAGTTTACTTATGCCAGGAAAAAGTAAAGAAAACATACACCTTAAATTATTATCATCTCTTTCAAGAAAATTAATAAATAAAGATTTTAAAGAGTCTCTTTTAAAGAGTGATAATGTGGAAGAAATCGCTAATTTAATAAATGAAGCTTTAGGTTTATAGATAAATACTAAGGTTAAAATAAAAAATAATTAATTAAAGTAAATAGGAGGAATTTAAAATGAATAAAAAATTAGTAGCATTATGTGCTTGTCCAATGGGACTAGCTCACACTTTTATGGCAGCAGAAGCAATAGAGCAAGCTGCAAAGGCATTAGGTTATGAAGCAAAAGTTGAAACTCAAGGTGCAGATGGTGTGCAAAATGAATTAACAAGAGAAGACATATTAGGAGCAACTATGATAATACATGCAGTAGCAATAACACCAGAAGGTATGGAAAGATTTGATGGTTGTGAAGTTTATGAGGTTGAATTACAAGAAGCTATAAAGAATGCAGAAGGTGTTATAAAGGAAATAGAAGAGGATTTAGGAATATAATAAATTTACTGTGGAGGAAATAGAATGGCAATCAAGAAAAAAGTTATAAACAGTTCAGGTGCTTCTACAACAGGAGGCAATAACGCAGGAAAAACTACTCCATCTAATCCAACTCAATCAAAGGGAAATGGAAAGTGGAAAGAAGTTAGTAAACATATAATGACAGGTATATCGTATATGATACCAGTCTTAGTAATGGGTGGACTTATAGGAGCTTTATCTCAATTAATACCATATGCAATATTAGGACTTGATCCATCTGTAGGTATAGTTGACGCTATGAACTCAGGTGAATTTACAGGATTTAAACTTAGTCTTTTAAACATGGCACAATTAATGTCAAACTTCGGATTTACTCTGTTTGGATTTGCAATACCACTATTTGCAGCATTCTGTGCAAATTCTATAGGTGGGAAAACAGCTCTAATCGCAGGATTTATAGGTGGATATGTAGCTAATAAACCTGTAGGTGTACCACAATTCGTAGATGGACAGTGGACAGAAGTTGTACCAGTTGCATCAGGATTCTTAGGTGCAATATTAATCGCATTCATAATAGGATATTTTGTAAAATGGTTAAATAAATCTATAAAAGTTTCTCATAACTGGTTAGCTTTTAAAACAACATTTTTAATACCATTAATAGCATCATTAACTTGTATGGTATTGATGATATTTATAATAACTCCATTTGGTGGATTAATTAATGAAAGTATGAAAAACTTCTTAACAGCAGCAGGAGCAGCAGGAGAGTATGTATATGCAACAGCTTTAGCAGCAGCTACAGCATTTGACTTAGGTGGACCAATAAATAAAGCAGCAGGATTCGTTGCACTTGGTTTGACTACAGAAAATGTGCTACCAATAACAGCAAGAACAATAGCTATAGTTGTTCCTCCAATTGGATTAGGACTTACAACTTTATTAGATAAAAGATTAGTAGGAAGAAGAGTATATGATAGACAATTCTATCAAGCAGGAAAAACTTCTATATTCTTATCATTTATGGGTATATCAGAAGGAGCAATACCATTTGCACTTGAGAGACCAGGTTTTGTTATACCTTTAAATATAGTAGGAAGTATAATAGGAGCTATTACAGGTATAGTTTTAGGGGCAGTTCAATGGTTCCCAGAGTCTGCTATATGGGCATGGCCTCTAGTAGATAACTTATTTGGATATGTAATAGGTATAGCAGTTGGTGCTATATTCATAGCTGTAGGAAATGTATTTTACAGAAATAAATTAATAAAAGAGGGTAAACTTGTTGTAGATTATATTGATTAATTTATAAATTTTACTATCTATAATAACCTTGGCTGGTAATATTGATTGAAACAATATTACCAGCCTTACCTATATAACTAATTAAGGGTGGTGGAGATAAAATTATGAATAAAATAGAAAAAATAAGAAATTATCTTAAAGAG
>NZ_JAGWCS010000100.1:0-14566 GCF_020657705.1 Clostridioides sp. ZZV15-6598
GATATATATTAATTATGGGGAGATTTTATGAAATACTTTTTTCATAAAAAATTTGGGATATGGAAATAAATAAAAAATTCAATAGAGTTGATATGCAAGTTTCAATACTTACTGCAATTATTGTAATAATTTCTTCTTCATGTGTTTATTTTTTTAATTATGCACTCACTTATAATGATATGATTTATACTTTAAGTGAAAGGTCAAGACATATATATAAATATGTAGAAAAAAATCTTGATAAAGATACCTTTATTGAAATTAATTCTGAAAAAGACCACTCAAAAGAGTCTTATAAAAGTGCTAAAGTGCTATTAGAATCTGTAAAAAATACTACTGGAGTTATGTACCTATACACTGCTAAAAAAACAAAAGATGGTTCATTAGTATATGTTGTTGATGGTTTAGATTCATCTAGAAGTGATTTTAGAAATGCTGGTGATTTGATAGAAAAAGAGATTTGGGGTGACCTTAACAAAGCTCTGGATAATAATATATTGCTACCTAAAAAAATAAAGAAAACATCCTGGGGACATATATTTATATCTTATTTCCCTATCCATAATGATGTTGGTAAAGTCGTTGGAGTAATGGGAATTGAATTTGAAGCAAAACATCAATACAATACTTTTAGATTTATAAGCATAGTTACTCCTTTTATAGCTTTATTAACTTGTTTAATATCAGCATTAGTGGCAGTAATCCTATTTAAACGTATATCTAATCCTACATATACTGATTTTGCCAATACAGATTATCTAACAGGATTAAAAAATAGAAATGCTTTTGAGATAGATATGAATAACTTAAACAATTCAAATCTTAAAAAACCAATTTCTATAATGTCAATAGATTTAGATGGTCTTAAAAAAATCAATGATAAATTTGGTCATCAAACAGGAGATTTATACATCAAAAATGCAAGTAAAATTATACAAGATGTAATAAACAAACAACATATAGTTTATCGTGTTGGTGGAGATGAGTATATAATTATTTTAAAAAATTCTTATCGTGAAGAAATAGATAGTATTGTCGATAAGATTAACTTAAAAATAATTGAAGAAAACTCTACTAATGAATTAAATTTATCCATGTCTATTGGATATGCAGTTTTTGATGAAAACTTAGACACCTCTTTATTTGATACATACCATCGCGCAGATTCTGAAATGTATTATAACAAAAGAAAAATTAATAAAAACGATTAATATTTATTTTAAATTTATATAAAGAAGTCTATTCTATAAATAATAAATTATAAGAATAGACTTCTTTATATGTGTATTTTTATATAATAACTTCTTTAATTAAAATTTGCTCTTTTTTCCAAACGATTTTTTATAAATTCATGTATTACCTTAACTAGTACATTTGTAATTAATATCAATACAGCCAGTGCTGCTGCTTGTGCTGTACTTCCCTTATCATCCAACTGTACAATTGATATAGCTGCTACCTTTGAACTTGCTGTATATATAAAGACTAGTGCTGATATTGTTACCATAGAGTTTAAGAAGAAATACATAAAATTTTCTAAAACTGCTGGCAAACAAAGTGGTATTGTTACATTTTTAAGAATTGATGCACTATTTATTCCCATTGATTTTGCCACCATATCTAATTCTTTATCTACTTTCTTAATAGCTGTAGTTGCAGTTATAAATGCAACTGAGAAAAAGTGTACTACATTACATATAACCATGATAAATAATGTTCCATACAATCCATTAAATAAGTTTTTAATGTATATTGTATCCATAAAATTAAACTCTAATTTATTAAAAAATAGTACATAAGCTATACCTAACACTAACCCTGGTAATGCCATGGGTAATGTACTTAAAAAATACCCAAATGATTTTAAATATGGAGCTTTTTCTGTTTTTTCGTTTAGATATGCAAATAAGAAAACAAAACTTGTACCAAGAATAGCTGTCAGTAATGACATTTCTATTGAATTTATAAATGGCTTAATTCCATCAATACTACTTTTCATAGAAAAGTGCTCAAGTGTAAGTCTTAAATCATATGGCCACACAGATATTAGTGAAGATAAGATTACAGTCAACATTACAGCTATTATTCCAAATGCAATAACTCCTACAATGACTCCAAATATACTGTCTCTTAACTTATTAGATTTAACCTTATATGGAATTGATTTTGAATTTATATATGAATTTTGATTTTTTTCGATTTTTTTAGTTACTATAAAAGATATTATTGCAGGTATTAAAAGTAAAATTGATACAGTTGCTCCCATAGGCATATTTTGCTGCCCTATAATTTGCTTGTATACATCTATTGATAATACATTGAAATCTCCTCCAATAACTTTTGGAGCTCCAAAGTCTGTAAAGCACAATGTGAATGATACAAATGCTGAACTTATTAAAGAGTACTTAATACTAGGTATCGTTATACTTAAAAACTCTCTTATCTTGCTTATTCCCATAGCATTGCTAGCTTCATATAATCTATAGTCAGTTGAGTTTAGTGATATATAAAGTATCTGAAATGATTGAGGAAATACATATATAATTTGTGCTAATACTATTCCAATTGAACCATATATAGGAATATTTATTCCAAGTAAATTAGTCACTACCCCTTGATTACCAAATAAATATACCAAACCTATAGCGTGCATCATTGTAGGGGCAAACATAGGAAACATCGCTATAGATTTAAGAAGTCCTTTAAACTTAATCTTTGTTCTTGTCAGTGCATATGCATACACTAGTGCAAGTGTTAAAGATATTACAGTTGATATAACAGATACAAATATTGTATTTTTCAAAGAATTTAACAGTGCTTCAGAAGCTAAATATTCTTTAAAATTTTGTAATCCAACAAAAACTCCATCTTTATCTAAAAATGCTTGTACAAACAGATAGATTATGGGTGCCAATAAAAATATTACCAAAGACATAACTAATACTGTAAGCATACATTTTTTTATATCTAAATTCATTTTAGATTTAATATTTATACTTTTAGAACTTATAGCATTATTATTCATATATTTATGCTCCTTTAACTTTTGGATACTTTAAATAGTATTTTTCATCTATACTTACGCTTACAAGGTCGCCCTCTACTAGATTTAAATTAACCCATTCTTTTATAGAAACATCACTTATTATAAAGTTTTCATTTAATTTATCTTTTATTTCCACTCTCAATAGATTCCCTCTAAATTCTATATTAGATATTGTTCCATGATAATTTTCTTTTGTTGACTTTTCTATTTGAACATATTCTGGTCTTACAGTTAATATAGAATCTCCTCTATCAAAACAGTTTGTATCTCCTATAAATTGAGCTGTAAATAGGTTCTGAGGATTTTGATATATTTCTTCAGGAGTACCTATTTGCATTATGTCACCACCATTTAAGATTGCAATTTTGTCTGCCATAGTTATAGCTTCTTCCTGGTCATGTGTTACCATTATTGTTGTTATATTTAATTCTTTCTGTAATTTTTTAATATCCATTCTAAGTTTGTGTCTAACCTTTGCATCAAGTGCAGACATTGGCTCATCTAAAAGTAAAAACTTTGGCTCAAGTGCTAATGCTCTTGCTATTGCAATTCTCTGTTGTTGGCCACCTGACAATGCTTTAGGATACTTATGAGCTTCATTACTCAATCCAACTGTTTCAAGCACTTCTCTAACCTTTTTATCTATCTTTTCTTTTGGTACCTTTCTTTCTTTAAGCGGAAAAGCTATATTATTATATGCTGTCATATTTGGAAATAATGCATATGATTGAAATACTATCCCAAAACCTCTCTTTGATGGCTCTAAATCTGTGATATCTTTATCTTGAAGAATTATAGCTCCACTATTTACATCTTCAAGTCCTGCTATTATTCTAAGTAATGTAGTTTTTCCACATCCACTAGGTCCAAGTAAACATAGAAATTCACCTTCTTCAATATCTAAACTAATATTATTTAACACTCTTTTTTGGTCATAACTCTTGAACACATTATTTATTTTTAAGTAACTCATATCTAATCTCCCCTTATACAATTATATTTGTTTTTTTAATTTTTCTTATAAATTTCTTTTTTCTATTTCTATTAAACTATTTCTATTAAAAAACTCATTTGATTTTTACTTACTTTCTGATTTTGAACCGTACTTTGATTCCCAAGTTTTTAATACTGCACTTCTATTTTTTGATGCAGAATTTAAATCAACTTCTTTAATCAACTGTTCTAATGGACGTTTAGAGTAACCTTTTGGTACAGGATTATCTGTCTTTATAGAAGTTACTGCTACTTCATGTGCATATCTGTCCATAGCTGAATCACTTATTGCCCAATCTAAAAACAATTTTGCTTCTTTTTTTATATTATCTTTCTTGACCAAAGCATTTGCTTCTAAATCCCAGCCTGAACCTTCTTTTGGAAATACTACTTCTATAGGTTCTCCACTAGACAATTGCTGTGTAGCTCTATATCCAAGTGTAATACCTATTGGGTATTCTCCTGAACCAGATAGTTTTGCAGGTTTTGAACCTGAATGTGTATATGTAGCTATATTCTTATGTAGTTTATCCATGTAATTATAAGCTTCTTTTTCACCCATCATTTGTATAAGTCCTGATACTGTAAGATAACCTGTACCAGATGATGCTGGATTTGGCATTGTTATAAGACCTTTGTACTCTGGTTTTATTAAATCATTATATCCTTTTGGAATATCCAACCCTAATTTTTCAAGTTCTTTATAATTAACTACTATTGCTGTCTCTGGTACACTCATACCTACCCATGATACCTCTTTTCCAGTATCCTTAAATCTCTTATCTACCTTGTCATAGTTTTTAGGCTTATATGCTTCAAGTGCTCCATCTTCTTTTAGTTCTATCATATTCATTGCTGATAATCCCCATATAACATCTGCTTGTGGATTATCTTTTTCTGCTAATAATTTTGAAGCTATTACACCATGAGAATCCATAACTATTTCTACATCAATATTAGGATACTCTTCTCTAAATCCTTCCATATAGTAAGCTATTTGCTCTTCTTCTAGTGCTGCATATATTGTAAGTTTATTATTTCCTTTTCCTTGAGTAGTTTGTGGTGTTGTTGATATGCAACTTGTCATGAATGTAATTACTACAATACACAGACAAGTAAATATAAATTCTTTCATATCTTCCCCCTTTTTGTGTTTTTGTCTTTTTTTAATTGTTTTTTATTGCTTTTGCTTATGTTTATATAATACACCTAATTTGTTAATATGAAGTTAAGTGTAAATTAACAATTCGTTAATTTTTAGAAATTTTTGTTAAATTTATTATTTTTTTACAAAGTTCTGGGCATCTAGACCATTATATTTTCATAAAACCTCTTATAAAAAAACGCCCTTTTATCCAACAAGTATGATTTTATTTGAAGTTTTTTTTACATACAAGGTAGAATATACATAACTTTCACATCAGGAGAATTAAAATGAAGATTGAGAGATTAATAGGTATTTTATTTTATATACTTAATAGAAATTGTGTAAGTGTTACTACTTTAATTGCACAAAATAAGCCTAACTCCTATAAACTAGGATGTTAGGCTTATTTTTATAAGTATTTAATTATCCAACCAAATCATTTTTCTTTTTTTCTTCAAGTGCTTTCTTAAGCACCATATCCTTAACCTTCATAAGTCTAGTGGTACTTGCTCTCTCATTTTCTTCAAGCTTCATAGCAATATACTTAATAGTTTCAATGTAATTTGGTATCATTACATTTTCAAGAGCATTAACACGTCTACGTGTCTTTTCTATCTCTTGTGCAAGAAGCTGTGCACTTTTTTCACTTTCTGCAAGTCTTAAAAGTGGTTCCATTGCATCTGAGAATGCTTCCATAGCAGAATCTAATTCTCCTGATGTAAAAGCAAGACCATAAGGATAAATATCACTTTGATTGTTTTCAGTTTTAAAGTCAAACACAGGAACATCAACACTCATTATGTTTCTTGTAGAAACATCTACAGAAACAGATTGTTTTGGCATCATAAGTGCTGAACCTAGATACTCCTGACTCATAACTGCCCTTGCAATTATAAAATTTTTATAAGCAGCATCAAGAGCATTTTCTGCTTCTTCACGTAATCGCTTATTTTCTCTTACAATTTCAAGAAATTGTTTCATAAGTTCATCAAGCTTATCTTTAAGAAGCTTATGACCTCTTGTTGCAGTTTTAAGGAGTTTCTTAAGTCTAGTCATTTCCATACGTGTTGGATTTATATTTAATCTAGCCACAGATATCACTCCTTAGGCATATATTTTTCAAAATATTCATCACGAATACGTTTAAGTTCACTTTTTGGTAACATACTAAGAAGCTTCCATCCAATTTCTAATGTTTGCTCAATAGTTCTGTCAGTTCTAAACCCTTGTGAAACGTATTCTTTCTCAAATTCATCTGCAAATTTTGCATACATCAAATCAATTTCAGAAAGTGCAGATTCACCAAGTATTGCCATAAGTTCTTTTGCATCTTTACCTCTTGAGTATGCTGCAAAAAGCTGGTTCATTGTATCTGCATGGTCCTCACGAGTCTTACCTTTACCAATCCCCTTATCTTTAAGACGAGAAAGTGATGGTAAAACATCTATAGGAGGCTGTATATCTTTTTTGTAAAGTTCACGGTTAAGTATAATTTGTCCTTCTGTAATGTATCCTGTAAGGTCAGGAATTGGATGTGTTTTATCATCCTCAGGCATTGTAAGTATTGGAATCATTGTTATAGACCCTTCATGCCCTTTCATTTTTCCTGCTCTTTCATACATTGTAGCGAGGTCAGTATAAAGATAACCTGGATATCCACGACGTCCTGGAACTTCTTTTTTGGCTGCTGAAACTTCACGTAATGCTTCTGCATAGTTTGTAATATCTGTTATTATAACAAGTACATGCATATCTTGCTCAAAAGCAAGATATTCTGCTGCTGTAAGTGCCATTCTAGGTGTAGATACACGCTCTACTGCTGGGTCATTTGCAAGGTTTACAAATACTACAGAACGGTCAATTGCTCCTGTTGCTTTAAAATCACTTATGAAGAAATCTGCATCTTCAAAAGTTATACCAACAGCTGCAAATACAACGGCAAACTTAGAGTCAGTTCCACGAACTTTTGCCTGTCTTGCAATTTGAACTGCAAGATTAGCATGTGGCAAACCAGAACCTGAGAATATAGGAAGTTTTTGCCCTCTAACCAAGGTATTCAGTCCGTCTATCGCAGAAACACCAGTCTGTATAAACTCAGCTGGATAATCACGTGCTGCTGGATTTATAGGTGCACCATTTATATCAAGTCTTTTATCTGGTATAATTTCTGGTCCACCATCAATAGGTTTACCCATCCCACTAAAAACACGACCTAATATGTCTGGTGAAACTCCAAAATCAAGACTCTTTCCTAAAAAACGTACTTTACTTTCAGCAAGGTTTATACCTGTTGAACTTTCAAAAAGTTGAACAAGTGCAGTATCTTCATTTACTTCTAGAACTTTACAACGACGAATTTCTCCACTTGAAAGCTCAATTTCTCCAAGTTCATCAAATTTTACGCCTTCTACGCCGTTTATTAACATAAGAGGACCGGCTACCTCTTGTATTGACTTATATTCCTTTATCATAGTTCTTCAGCCCCCCTCTTTTTAATAAGGTCAGCAAGCTCGTTGTCTATTTCATCTTCAATTGCATCGTAAGCAGCATCTAGTTTATCTTCTTCTACATACTTAGCACGACCAATCTTTTCAAGAACTGAAAGCTTGATAATATCATTTATAGTAACATTTTGCTTAATAGCATCTTGTGCTGACTTATAGAATTTTAGAATAAGTCCCATCATTCTATACTGTTTGTGAAGTGATGTATAAGTATCAACTTCATGGAAAGAGTTTTGATGAAGGAAGTCCTCTCTTATAGAACGAGTAACTTCTAATATCAATCTATCTCCATCTGAAAGTGAGTCAACACCAACCAATTGAACTATCTCTTGAAGCTCAGATTCAACTTGCAAAAGTTTCATAGCTTGAGCTCTTTGAGCTGAAAAATTATCATTTACATTTTTATCTGCCCATACATCAACTTTCTCCTGATAAAGTGAATAACTTGTTAACCAGTTAATTGCTGGGAAGTGACGTTTGTATGCTAATGAAGCATCAAGTCCCCAGAATACTTTTACTATACGAAGTGTTGCTTGGCTGACAGGTTCTGATGTATCACCACCAGGAGGAGAAACAGCACCAATTGCTGTAAGAGTCCCCTGTCTGTCATCCATACCTAGACATTTTACTTTTCCTGCTCTCTCATAGAATTGAGCAAGACGTGAACCTAAATACGCTGGGTAACCTTCTTCACCTGGCATCTCTTCCAAACGTCCACTCATCTCTCTAAGAGCCTCTGCCCATCTTGATGTAGAATCTGCCATAAGTGCAACACTATATCCCATATCTCTAAAATATTCAGCTATTGTAATACCAGTGTATATAGAAGCCTCACGTGCAGCAACTGGCATATCTGATGTATTGGCTATAAGTACTGTTCTTTGCATAAGTGACTCGCCTGTTCTTGGGTCTTTTAGTTCAGGGAATTCAAGAAGAACATCTGTCATTTCATTTCCACGTTCTCCACATCCTATATATACAACTATATCTGCATCTGCCCATTTAGCAAGCTGATGTTGTGTAACAGTTTTTCCACTTCCAAAAGGCCCTGGTATAGCTGCTACCCCACCTTTTGTAATTGGGAAAAATGTATCTATAACTCTTTGACCTGTAACAAGAAGTGAATCTGGTGTTTTCTTTTCCCCATATGGTCTTTCTTTTCTAACTGGCCATTTTTGCATCATAGTTACAGCTATATCATTACCTTTTTCATCTGTGATAACACAAACTGTATCTTCAACAGTAAATTCTCCAGAATATATTTCTTTTATAGTACCCTTTACTCCATAAGGAACCATAATCTTACATTCTACTACAGCTGTTTCTTGAACTACCCCAATTATATCTCCTGCTACGACTTTATCACCAGCAGATTTTTTAGGTTTGAATTCCCATTTAATTGTTCTATCAAGTGAAGATACTTCAACACCTTTAGTTATATTAGTACCTGAAATTTCATACATTTTTTCAAGTGGACGTTGAATACCATCATAAATAGTTGAAATAAGACCTGGCCCAAGTTCAACACTCATAGGCATTCCAAGAGAAACCACTTCTTCTCCTGGTCCTAGACCAGAAGTTTCCTCATAAACCTGTATAGAAGCCTTATCTCCATGCATTTCAATAATCTCGCCTATAAGATGTTTATCAGAAACTCTTACGACGTCAAACATATTCGCATCTCTCATGCCCTCCGCTACGACAAGCGGTCCTGACACCTTTACAATTGTGCCTGTTTTCATATTCTCTCACCTGCAATCATATACTTTATCAAAATTTAAATATTCCCTCCTATATTTTATCAATACATTTTTTAGCATTAACAAAATTTGAGATTGTCTCTTATTCAATTTGCATCTATTCTTTAAATAATATATCTGCACCTATAGCACGTTTACTAGATTCTCTTACTTCATTCATACCTAATCCCATACTTCCTCCAATACCTGGAATAACTATAATAGCAGGAAGTTGATAGTCTTTGTATTTTGCTATTGATTCTTTTGCAAGCAATGATGCCTGTTCTGTAATATAAATTATCGCATATTCATCTTCAACCAACTTATGTATACTTTTTTTTATTTCGTCACTATCATAGGCTGGGAAGATATCTATTCCAAGAGCTAAAAATCCCATGATGCTATCTTTATCTCCAACTACTCCTACTTTATACATAAGCATCCCTTAGCCTTTCTTTTATAGTATCTGCGTCTATATTATTAAGCTTACTAGTCATAATAATTCTAATTGTCTTTATTTCTGATTCTTTAGCATATAAATATGCAATTAATGGTTCTAGTGTAAGAGGTTTAAATTTTGCATCTCTAACATATTCCATAAGATAATCATCACAAAGTTTTTCAAAGACAGTAAATCCACTATCCATACCATTTTTACAGACATCAGAGTAAGAAGTAGATTTAAAACATGATGCTGGAGTGTCTGAAGAAAAAGCTTCTAAGAATTTTTCTTTATCAAGTGAGCCACCTGAAACAAACACATTCATAAACATATCAAAATCTTTCTTCATATTTTTAACTCTTATAAAACTCTTTAGATTTGTTAAATCACAAACTTTCATAACATAATTTATTACAAATTTGTTTTGACTTTCTGTAGCTGTCTCTTTCATACTTGAAAAAGTTGCTTTATCTAAAACAATATCAACCATTTGACCATTTTGTGTTTTACTATAAATATCAAATGCATTTGTTATTGCTCCTGCCATTATCTTAGGTAAATCACTAAAACTACGATTTGCTAAAGATTCTTTAAGTTTAGCAAGTGGAATTGTACCTCCATCAATTAAGTACTTTTCACCATCTACACCAGAAATTTCTTCTTTAATCAAAACTTTTAAGTTGTGATAATCATTTTTATAAAGGAATACATCAACAAATTTTTCTTCAGGGGCTAGACCTTTAAGAATTTCATATGTTTTAGATAATTCTCGAGTCAAAACATTCTCAAAATTGTGAACATTATTATTTGACGAATCCGCATAACCCGCTTCTGCTATAATTCTTAAAGAGTCTTCAGGGCTTTTAGCTTCTGCCATTTGAATAAACATTTGTCTGCTAAGAAGCTGTTTTTCAAGCACTCTTATTCGTGCCACGGCATAGGGATAAGTTTTTTCTTCTGCCATCTTTTAACCCCCCTCCTTAATTAAACAAAATTTCTGCTGCAATTTGCTCAATGTCTTCATGCTCTACTGCAATTATAGCTTCAAACGAATAATTGTACTCAATATCACCTTTTTTAACTATGAAACCTCCAGTAATATCTCTAGTTTCATCAGACACTTTAATCTCTTTTTTAGATAATACATCTTTTAATGTTTTTCTATCTTTTTTAGATAATACTATCTCAGAACCATCTGTACAATTCGCTTTTTCAATCATATTTAATATAATTTTTTCATATTCACTATCTTTAAGATTTAGAAGTTTATCTTTAGCTTCTAAAATTACTTCTTCTAAAATCTGTTGTTTCTTTGATAATATTTGTTTCTTCGCCTCCATATAAGCTCCTGATATTTCCTTAGAAGCTGCTTTTTCTGCTTCTGCCTCTGCAAGCTTTGTATAGGAAGCCATTTCCTTCTCAGCTTTTTCATTAGCTGAACTTATCTTTGAATCTGCTTCACTTTTAGCTTTATCCAATATTTCTTGCGCCTCTTGTTTGGCATCAGCTATAATTCTGTCAATCATTTTTTGTTCATTACCCATAGGAGTGCTTCCTCCTTTTCATTTTTTTTACTTATGAATTATATTCTATAATTAACCAACTGCAATTCCATTGTAAGCTAAGAAAGAAACAAGTAGTCCTAAAAGAGCATATGTTTCAACTATCGCTGCAAATGTTATAGCTTTACCAAGTTCTTCAGGTCTTTTAGCAACTATTCCAACCCCTGCTGCTGCTGCCTTACCTTGTGCAATACCTGATACTAAACCAACTAGACCAATTGGAAGCCCTGCCATAAGAAGTTGTAAACCTTGAGCTGATGTTGGTATCGCATCTCCACCAATAATTCCTGCTTTTGATAAAATAAGGAAAGCTATGATAAATCCATATAGACCTTGTGTACCAGGAAGAAGTTGTAAAACTAGAAGTTGACCGAATTTACTAGGGTCTTCTGTTACAACACCTGCTGCTGCTTGCCCTGCTATTGAAGTCCCTTTAGCAGAACCCATACCTGCAAATAACGCTGCTATAGCAGCTCCTGATATTGCCAAAAATTGACCATTTCCTAACGCGTTTAAAAATTCCATATTTACATCTCCTTTTTATTAATGCTTGTATATTTTGTTTTATACTTAAACGGAACAAAAGGAACTCCTCCGCCTTCATAAAACTTATTGAAAAATTCTACATACTGTAACCTACTTGTATGAACATATGCACCTAGTGCATTTATAAGAAGGTTTATTGTGTGTCCTACAACACCAATTACAATTGCAAATATTGGACCAGCTATAGCCCCTAAAAGATTGATAACCTGCGCTATAACTCCTGTTGTTAGACAAAGTGCCATAATTCTTGTATAAGATAATATATCAGCAAAATAACTTGTTATACCATAAAGACTTGAAAATCCTTTAAAAAGCTTAACAGGTACTCCTTTAAAGCTTCTCCCTTGAGTAAGAACAAGACCTATAGCACCTATTATTGCTAAATATTTTCCTACTTCAGAAAATACACCTATATCTCCTGCAACAAAAGGTATTATAAGTAGACATACCCCTGTTATACATAAATACCAAAATCCTATGTCACAAATTGCATCTATGACTTTTCCATCTCTTATTAGTGTATATGCTTTAATTCCTAAACCTACATATATATGGATAATACCGAACAGTAATGACATCCCCATAAGTACCATAACATCCTCTAAAGGATTAATTAAAGCTTTTATAGGAATTAAATCCCCCAAAATACCCCCGAATATAAGACCCCATATAGTAGTTGAAACTCCACAAATACCAATAAGTTTAATTAAATTTCCTTCACCCTTTTTCATCTTTGATTTGTATACAATAAATCCACAAGCTAGGGCAATTATTATCCCATATGCAGCATCACTTAGCATCATCCCAAAGAATACAACATAAAATAAAGTCATAATTGTATTTGGGTCAATATCTTTTGTGCTTGGACAACTGTACATATTTGTTACACTTTCAAAAGGTGTTACAAGTTTATTGTTTTCAAGTAGAATTGGGAAACCTTCTTCTTTATTTCCTTCCTCTGTTTGAACACAACAATCAAACTTTTCTGTGATTTCACTAATTAGCTCACTGGCACTTTTACTTGGCAACCAACCATTAAGACAGAATGTTGTTTTTGTTTTTACAAGTCTCTCTATAATCTTTTTCTGGTCTCTTTCTATAGTGTAAAAATCATATAGATTTTCAAGCATGTGTATATTATTTCCATGATTTTTGATTTCTTCTGTCTTATTTTTAGAAACGTTTTCCTGTCTAATTATCATTTCATTGTATTTCTTGATAGCTTGTGATGGTGTCCCTTCCTCACTTGGTAATGTAACTATTGAAAAATTAAATTCTTTAAGGACTTCTGTAGCATTATCAAAAGTTTCTTTTAAAGTAATTAAATAAACATAGTTCATTAACTTGTCAGAGTCAATAATTCCAAGAACACTTTCTGGCACTTCATCCTCTAGTCTAACTCTTAAAGCATCAATATTTGCATTTGTGGGTATAGTTCCTAGAATAGTTTTTGTATACTTAGTTTCCATCTTTTCAAAAGGAACATCAAAGTTTACCCATGGCTCTAACATACTTTTATTGTTATTTAATAAATTTATGTTACTCCTTATTGTACCTATCTCTTTATTTAGATTATTTAACTCCAAAGCTTCAGCATAAACTTCCTCTTCTTTTTCACTGTCAATTTTGTTAAATTCTCTTTTTGGTGCAAACATAGCTTTCTTTTGTTTCACTAGTGAAGAAACAATGTCAATCGCTTGATTTACATGTGCCATCTTCTGTTCTAGCATTATAACATCTGACTCCTCACCATCTTTTGTAAGATGATTTTTTAACTCATCCATTTCAGTAAGAAAGGCACTATCATCAATTTGAACAAATCCACGGTTCATAAGTAGCTTTAAAATTTGGCTTTTTTGTGCTTCTAAGCCAACAATAGATATCTTGTTCATATTAACTATTGCCATATTATCTCACTACCTTTCCAATAACCGCTTCGATTGCCTTACTTCGTCTTTCTGTCGCAGTTTTTTCAATTTTCAGACATTCACTTTTAGCATCTGCCAAGATTTTATCAACCTCTGCTTTACTGTCGGTGACTGCCTTCTCAACAAGAGTTTCTTCCATAAGCTTTGCTTGCTTTTTTACATCAGCCAAGATGCTTTCACATTCGTTTACAGCATCAGCTCTGATAGACTCTGCATCAGTAACAGCTTTTACTTTAATACTGTCTGCTGTCTGCTCTGCCTCAACAATGCTTTTTATTATTTCAAAAGCCATCCAAATCACCTCTCTTACCTTTTTACTATGTATATAACTAATTAGAGTTTTTTATTCTAATTAGATTACTACCTCATTGTTAAAGTATAAACAGCATTTTTATATAATAATTAATTTTTTTCAACGTTTATTTCTTAGTAAAACATATTTTAGAGTAGTACTTGCTTAGACTTACATTCTTTTTTGACTTACTTTTAGACTATGACATGAGTATGATTTTTAAATATCATTATTTTCAATAATTATAATTTAAAGCAATATGGTTTGTCAATAGCGTTATTTTGTTTTGAAATTAACGTTTTATCGACATTTTTAATTTTTATTTTAATTTTTTTTTACGTGTAATTTTATTTATTCCATATAAATT
>NZ_JAGWCS010000101.1:0-14084 GCF_020657705.1 Clostridioides sp. ZZV15-6598
AAAAATAGCCATGCAAATATAACATTAATAGGCTATCTTTCCTCCTACTTATTATAAAAATACATGGCTATTTATATTTAGTTAAAATGCTACTACTCGTTTAGATTAACTAATACTTTTAATTTGATACTTATTCATCTGTCATACGATATCCTACTCCGACTTCAGTTAAAATATACTCTGGTTGAGCAGGATTTTTTTCAATTTTACGTCTTATACTTGCCATAAAAACTCTAAGGGATTGGTTTTCACTTTCATAGTAATTACCCCAAACCTTATCTATTATAAATTTATGTGTTAAAACTCTTCCTGAGTACTTAGACATTAATTCAACAAGTTTATATTCAATTGGAGTTAAGTGTATCTCCTCACCATTAATAGATACAGCATGTTTTTCATAATCTATCTTTAGATTTTTAACCTCAAAGGTTGTAGGAACGTCACTATTTATCTTACCTTGTTGAACTTTATTTCTAAGAGCTACACGAACTCTAGCCAAAAGCTCTGTTACACTAAAGGGTTTAGTCAAATAATCATCTGCTCCACCATCTAAAGCCTCAACTTTATCTCTCTCATGTTCTCTTGCCGAAACAACAATTATTTTATTATTTTTAGCACAAGCTCTAACTCTACCTATTACCTCAATTCCATCAATATCTGGTAAACCTAAATCTAAAATTATTAAATCTGGGTCAAGAGAATGTATAAGTGATATAGCTGTGCCTCCATTGTCAGTTTCTACACATCTATAGTTTTGAGTTTCCAGAGACACTTTTATAAATTTACAAATTGGTCTATCATCTTCTACAATTAAAACCAATGGCTTCACTTCCATTCGTCTTTCACCTCCCCTTTATCTAAAGGTATACTAAATCTAAATGTAGCTCCTCCAGAAGGATTATTAAACGCAATAATTTCTCCCCCATGAGCTTGTACTATAGACTTACATATTTCTAAACCAAGACCAATACCTCTTCTTTCAAGATTTCTTGCTTTATTTTTTGTATAAAATCTATTAAATATATTCTTAATATCTTCACTTGGTATTCCTTTTCCGTTGTCTGCCACTTCAAATAATACATTTTCATCTTCTTTACTTACGGTTAATTCTATCTTGGAATTTTTAGGTGTATGTCTTATAGCATTGTCAATTAAGTTTACTAAAACTTGCTCTATCAATAATACATCCACATGAACTATTATTATTTCATCTGGTATATTAGTTTGTATCTCTCGACTATTTGCAAATTTTTTAACTCTTAATATAGATTCAGCAATTATTTCATCTACAACCTCTGGACGTTTTTCAATATCCAATTTTCCTTCATCTATTCTAGTCATACTAAGGATATTCTCAACAGAGTGAGTTAACCAACTTGTATCTTCATATATATTTTTTAGTAGTTCTACTCTAGTTTCTTTATCTATCACATCATCATTTTCAAGTATAGTTGAAGAAGAACCTAATATACTTGTAAGTGGAGTTCTCAAATCGTGAGAAATTGATCTAAGCAAGTTTCCTCTTAATCTCTCTCGTTCTGTTTCAAGATTAGCTTTTTTATTCTTTTCAAATAGATTTTCTCTATCAATTGCTAATGCAACTTGTGTTGAAACTGCTTCTAACAATATCTTTTCATTTTCTGTAATAATATCAATTTTAAAACATGCAATACCTATAACACCAAGAACATTGGATTCTTGACCTTTTATAGGAAAATAGTAAGCACTGCTATTTTTACAATATTTTGTTCCAATACCAACTGGCTCACCTGTTCTAAAAGACTCTTTTATCGCTTCCTTTTCTAATACTGAATAGAATATATTCTCACTTCCATCATTATTACAAATATAAATACTTGGCTTACCTAGATTATTATCACCATCTGCAATAGTTACTATAACAGTTCTATTTAGCATGTTTACCAAATTAGACCCGCAAAATTCAATTATTTGATTTTTATTTTTTGCTTTGAGAAGTGTTTTATTATTTTCATAAAGCAACCTTATCATTTTCTCTCTCTTATGAGAAAGTCTAACTTCTTTTTTTATTCTAGATGTTAAAGTACTTGTTATAATTGCTGCCAAAAGCATAATACAAAAGGTCATTGGATAATCTTTTCTATAAGCTATAAAAGTGTATAATGGGTGTGTAAAGAAAAAATTAAATGATAGCACTCCTATTACTGAAGAAAGTATTCCAAAAAAATACCCATGTGTTATCCTTGTAGCAAATAATACACCTAATATATACACTAAGATAATATTAGATTCATTAAAACCTACTTTTTTAAAAGCTACTGATATTCCAGTAGCAATTATCATAACCAATATAGTTTTTATAAAGTCCTTAATAATTATTTTCTTACTGAGATAGTCATCTTCATCATAATCATACTCTTTTAAGTCCTCATGATGTAGTCGTTCTTTTTTCATTTACTACAATTCCTCCTTACTGTTACTGTTTAAATTGACTCTAATGTATATAATACAATTTTATCATAATAAATTCAATCAATACATTTAATTAATACCTTCAAATTACTAAAAGGTGCTGTCTTAAAATGAAAATAAATCTCTATTTCAAAACAGCACCTCTATATATTTAAATCACTAATTTAATTTTTACATATTTAAATTGTTAGTTTAATTCAATCTAATAAATTATAATATCTTAATATTTGATTTTTAAAACATTCCTATCCGACAAGCATAAATATAAAGTGGGCACATACACCTGCACATAAACCACCTATTGTATGCGAAAGAATTGCTTTACCAGCTAATGGTCTTGCATCTAAAGCATCCATCATACCAATGTGTGTACTTAAATATCCACTCCAACACATACCCATTGCTGTAAATACTGCTATATCATTAGGAGTTATAGCACCTGATTTTATAAATTCTGGTACTAGAGATATTGCTGCACCAACAGCACCTAATGCAGTTACAGGGAATGCTATTGCTTCTGGTGAAGTAAATCCAAATAATGGTTCTATTATAAAACTGATTTTGTCACCAATAGCAGGTAATAATTTTATACCTTCATATGCAGCTCCTGTGTAAACAGCTTGACCTGTAGCAGGGTCTGTAGATGGTCCAAAAGTTAATAACATAACTAATGTACAAACTACTAAAACTCCTGGTATTATAGCCATACCCATTTCAACACCTAGTTTACCACCTTCAAGTATAGCATCCAATGTTCTTTGGAATACATTACCGTCTCTTATTTCTCTAAACTCTTCAATCTTTTCACCTTTTTCACTTGTTTGTTTGTCATTATCAATTTTAGGGTCATAATTATAATACTTTTTAGTAAAAGTCAACATAATTCTAACACTAATAATACTACCTATTATTGCTCCAACATTACCAATTATAGCTGGTAATACATACTCTTTACCTTGAGCTATCATGAAAGTTGTTACAATAAGTCCCATACCAAAAGCTGTTCCTAAGTTACATAAAGCAGGTATTTGGTATTTTTTAAAGTATTGTGTAAATGTTTTGTCTTTAGCGAATGGTATAATAGCTGGGTTATCAGATAAATAAGTTGCCACTACTCCTGCTATACTAGCACCAGGTAACCCCCATATAGGTCTCATAAGGCCCTTAAATATCTTATTTACTAAAGATATTACTCCAAATTCTGAAAGTAATGCACTAAGTGCACCTGCAAGGACTGCCATTGCCATTATCAAAAATACTGTGTCTAGTAAAAGTGCATGTGCCGTGCTCATTATTACTTTGAACATCATTCCTGCACCCATGATACTGCCTACATAGCCAAATCCTACTGCCAAAAGCAAAATAAATACGAAGGTTTCCATACTTACTGCCTTGACTCTCCTCTTATCTGACAGCTTTTCCATTTTGATCTTCCCCCTTTTTAATTTAGAATTAAGATTTCTACATTGATACAAATTTGTTAATACAAAACAAGTTCTAAAACTTACATCTGTGATTCAAGTTGTCGGTTTGTTGAAATAAAAAACCGTTACTAATATTACAACAATAAGAATATCTAATTTAATAAAAGATATTCTTATTCTATTTTATGTTATTATATTATCATCCTTTGGAATAAAAGTCAATTTTTTCTATTTCTGTGGTTTAATTTTATTTATACTCTTCTTATATTTTTCATTATCTTTTATCTTTGAAACTATTCCATACAGATTAACTCTTCTAAATACTGTAGTTATAAATACTAACCCCAATGCAATCGAACTTGCACAAGATAATGTACTTACTCCATACTCTACTGCCTTAATATAGTCATTGGTTAAAACAGAATACATAGTATTATATATTCCATAGCCTGGTACTAAGATTATAAGGCAACAAACACTTAAAGTTGTCGATGGAGTCATATAAATCCTAGCACATAATTCACAATATATTGCAAAACATACTGTAGCTATAAAAAAACACAAGTTTACTGATACACCCATATTCAAACAAAACTTATACGAAAACCAAGCTATACTTCCACCTACACCTGATATTATCAAGTTTTTTCCCTTCATATTAAATAGGACTCCAAAACTTAAGGCTGTAAAAAAAGCTGCCACTACTTCTACAAACAATTTCATTTATATACCCCCTAACTTGAAGTATAATCCTAGTACCAAAAACATTCCTACTGCTATAGATACACCTACAAAAAATACTTCTGCCAACTTTGCAAGACCAGATATCAATTGACCATCTAACAAATCTCTTAACGCATTAGTCAAAGCAAGCCCTGGAACCAAAAGCATTATTGCTCCTGCTATTAAATGGTCCATAGTCTTTATAAATCCAAGTTTTAGAATCACAATGGAACAAAAAGCTATAACAACTGCTCCTATCGCATTTACAAAAAAATCGTTTAGTGATGACTTATTTAAGTACATAATAACAAATTTAGTCATTATTCCCACCATAAACGCAGCTATAAATTCTTTTAAATCTCCTCCAAATAATATAGAAAAAGTTGCTGCTGCAATACCTGCAAAAATTATTGTTACTATATCTGAATAATAATTGTCTTCACTTATCTCATCTAAAATCCTCTCACATAACTCGATATCTAAATCATTTATACTGATTGCTCTTGATAATGAGTTAACTTCATGAACTAGGTTCAGGTCTACCCTTCTTGAACTTATTCTTTTAATTGCTGAATGTAGTTTTCCATCTACAAAAACAGATGCCATTACAGCTGTTGGAGTTGCAAATACATCTACATGCTCTATACCAAAAGATTGGCATATTCTACTTATCGTTTCTTCAACTCTATAAGTTTCTCCTCCACTTTGCAACATGGCTTTACCTGCATTTGAGGAAAAGTTTAAAATTCTATCTATATCCACAAAACATATCTCCCATTCTTTTATAATATTATTCATATTTTATTACAATACATTATTTATTTAAACTATTTTAAATAATTAATATCCAATATTTAGATTTTATGAAAAAATTTGTTTTTTATGCTTGTCAAAAATAAATTATAAAGTTATTTACACCATAAAATGGCTGAATTAATATTTCATAGACACTTTCAACCATTGATATATGACCTTTTTAAATTTTATAAGCTTATTTTTCTTTTCATTATTTTTGTTTCAATAAAAAATTATCTTTCCATTTAGTCTTCATTTTATTAATTCTTTATTAAATGCTTTAAAACCTACTACAATTTATGATTTACAATAACTATAATTTTAAATCTGTACACTTACAAATTGCTCATAACCGAATAATTAGTTTATATATATATTTAAATAATTAGTTTTTATATATATTTATATGAACATTAAATAAAAGTGCTACATACATTACAAAGTTCGTACTTATCTAATATAACAACATAATGCCCTATGTAAATCCATAAAAATCCATATCTCATATAATGCAACTATTATTTTAACACCAACAACTACACAAAACAACATATTAAAAAGTAAAATACAAAATATCCACTATAAACCTTATTTTAATATTAAATATATATTATAATATATTTAATATAACTTAAATATAAAGAAAGGGGGTACTATATGTTAAGAAAAGATAAAGTTTTATTATCACTACATAAGTTATGTAATAATATAACTTTAAAAGACCTACAATCAGAGAAAACAGGATTTACTACTCTTGAAGTTGCTAACAATTCATCTCTCGATAGAAGTAATACTAGTAAAGAATTAAATAATCTATACAATGAAAAGAAAGTTGTAAAAATATCTGGTAAACCTATTTTATTTTTACATGCTGGTATTATTGAAAATTTGATTGGTCGTACTCTAAGTAACTCAGAATATTCTATAAGCAATTGTAATGAACTATTTAAATCAACTAAAAATGATTCAGAAGATGTCTTCTCAACATTACTTGGATATGATTCTAGCCTTAAGTTAGCTATAGAAAAAGCTAAATCTGCCATACTTTACCCTCCAAAAGGTCTTAATACATTACTTATAGGGCCTACTGGTGTTGGAAAAAGTACATTTGCTGAAACAATGTACAAATACGCTCTAGAAAGCAAAGTCTTTTCTTCTGAAAGTAAATTTGTAGTATTTAACTGTGCTGAATATGCAGAAAATGCTAACTTACTTCTTAGTAATTTATTTGGTTATGTTAAAGGCTCTTTTACTGGTGCTAATAAGGATAAATTTGGAATAGTTGCACAGGCCAATGGTGGTATATTGTTTTTAGATGAAATACACAGATTACCCCCAGAAGGTCAAGAGATGCTTTTTCTTTTGATGGATAAAGGTATATACAGACGATTAGGAGAATCCGATGTCATACATAGAGCTACAGTCTTTATTGTGTGTGCCACAACAGAAGATATACAGTCTTCCTTACTTGGAACTTTTCTAAGAAGAATTCCTGTTACGATTAACCTACCTGCTTTGCAGGACAGGTCCTTAAAAGAAAGATTATCTCTCATTAAGTATTTTTTTATTATAGAATCTAAGTATACTAATGCAACTATAAGAGTTCATAAAGATGTAATTAAATCATTACTACTTTATGATTGTTTTGGTAATATAGGCCAACTTAAGTCTGATATACAACTTATGAGTGCAAGAGCATTTTTAAATTATAAGACTGAACTAAAAGATAACATAGAAATAGACTTATCTCTTGTTCCTGATTATATTTACACTGGTCTTTTAAAGTTGAATGAAAATCGCAGTAATTTAAATAAATTATCAGAACTTGATTATATGCTTTTTTATGAATTTAATGGTAACAACTTAGAAGTTGAGTATACAAAAGAACTGTCTAAATACAATATAGATACATCAAACAATGGATTTAGATACTCTACAGAAATTCCTTATCTAGAAAACGATATAAGGAGTATGTTTATAAATTACATGGAGAAATACTCTACAAAATTACTTTCAGTATCATCAGTAACTCATTCTGATTATACAAGTAATGAGATTTTTAAAGTAATTAACCCAAAGATTTACTATGCTGTTGAACACGCTTTAAAAGAGGCTGAAAAAATCTCTAGAAATAAATATACAAAACAAACTTATGTTGCTCTTTCAATGCATATAAGTGCTCTTATAGAAAATATAAATCAGGATACATATAATCCTAAGTACAATCTATATAATGATAAAATTTTCTTAGAGAAAGATTTAAATATAGCTAAAATAGTTTTAAGTATAATTGAAAATGACCTACAGATATCTTTACCCAAAGATGAAGTAAAATTTATATCTATGTTTCTAAATAGTACATACCTTGAGCCAAACAATCACTCTGAAAGTATTGGAGTTATAATACTCGCTCATGGAAATTCAACAGCTAGCAGTATGTGTGATGTAGCCAATTCACTACTTGGTACAAACCATTGTAATGCAATTGATATGCCTTTAGATGTAAAGGTAAGTACTATACTTGACAAAGCCATAGAATTGGTAAAAGAATGTGATGAAGGTAAGGGGGTACTCCTTTTAACAGATATGGGCTCTCTTATAGCTTTTGGAGAACTTATTTCAGAAAAAACAAAGATTAAAACACGCTCTATTGAAATGGTGTCTACTCCAATAGTTTTGGAAGCAGTAAGAAAAAGTACTCTACCAGAAATGACCTTAGATGAGTTAGCTAACTCTTTAAGTTCTTTAAATCCATATATTGGACGAGCTGCAATTGACTCATCAGAAATAAATTATCCTGAAAAATCAAGAGATTATGCTATAATAACTACTTGTATAACAGGTTATGGTTCAGCTATGAAAGTTGCAGACTTTATAAATTCTTCACTTAAAAATATCAATAAATACAATATTAACTTAGTTCCTCATAATATAGAGAGTTTTAAAATGTATAGGAATAAATTTAGTAATACTAAAATTTTAGCAGTTGTTGGTAGTGTAGACTTTAATGTCGCCAACACTCCATTTATACACATAGAAGAACTTCTAAATGGATATGGTCTTGATATGTTAAACAAGATAATAGAAGGTACATTCAATACCAATATTATCACTAATATAAAGGAAACAAATCTATCATATAACAGCTTAATAATAAACTTTATGTCTCAGAACTTAGAATTATTGGACTCAGTTAAATTATTCAACTATGTTAATTCATCATTATTTTCAATAATAGAGTTAATAGATGAAGACCTTAAGAGTAAATTTAAACTAGGATATATACTGCACTGCTCTTTTATGATAGAAAGATGTTTTAAAAATACAACTTTTCCATATAATAACATTACTGAGTTAATTGGTAAAAATTATAAGTTATATGAATTAATACGAGAAGCTTTTAAAACAACTGAAGCTTACTTTAATATTTCGATACCAGATGAGGAAATTGCTTATATAATAGATATGATTAATGAATATCTAAATAAATAAAGCCAATAGTTCCTATCTTGCACACATAATTAGTATATGAAATGGAGGATGAAATTTTGAAAAGAAAAATAAAACATTTAGCAATACTTGCATTAATTTTTACACTTATAGCACCTGGATTCTCATTTGCAGATAATCCACCAGTCCCAAATTCGTCAAGGGCGGCATTGCTTATAGACCAAGATACTAGAAGAATATTATTTGAAAAAAATAGCGACGAAAAAATGCCTCTAGCTAGCTTAAGTAAGATGATGACATTTTTACTTGCAATAGAGGCAGTAGATAAGAATCATGTCAAAGAAACTGATATAGTAAAAATAGACAAGTCTACAGCTTCTGTAGGAGGCTCTACTTGTAAGCTTAAGGATGGAGATGAAATACCTCTAGGAGAGCTTATGCAAGGTCTTATGCTTGTCTCTGGAAATGATGCAGCTATGGCCATAGCAAAATACATTGGTAAAGATGAAAAGAGTTTTGTAGATATGATGAATAAGAAAGCTGAAGAAATAGGAATGCATGACACGCATTATTTTAATCCAAATGGTCTTCCTAGATATACTGACCCAGAACGTAAAGAACCACCTATCGAGAACATATCAACGGCTCATGATATAGTTACTCTTGGAAAGTATATGTATGACCATTATGAAAATCAGGTTACTAGAATAACTACTATGCAAGTTTATAACGATACTAAAAAAGATTTTACACATTACAATACAAATCCTCTACTTGTTTCAGTTCCTGGTGTTGATGGAATAAAGACAGGTTATACAGATAATGCTGGATATTGTTTTGCATTTTCTATGATGGTTCCTAAAGATGCTAAAAATGAAAGAAATCATAGATTAATAGGTGTTGTACTTGGTGATGGTAATAAGAAAAATAGAATTTCTTCTTCTGCTAGCTTATTGAAGTATGGTAAAGACAATTTCTATTCTAAAAAGATAGCTCATAAGGGAGATACTATAGAAACTCCTTGTGTTGATGGTATTGATGATTTTAAGATAAAGGTTAAGGTAGATAAAGATTTATATGGTGTTGTTTCAGATAGTGAGAATATCAATCCTAAGATAGTGTTTAAGAGTATGAGTTATCCTATCAATAAGGGAGATATTGTTGGTGTTGCAAAGTATTATAATGATTCTGGTAAGTTTGTTGGAAGTGTTGATGTAAGAAGTGAAAGCAATATAGGTTGTATTCCTTTGAAGGACAAGATTAAGATTAAGGTCGCTAAGATAAATAGAGAGCTTGAGGGCAGAAATTCTGTTTGTTTTAAGGCTTAGTGCTTAGATAAAATTTAAGAGATTAGGTAAAATTTATGAAAAACTCCACTGTATAGTGGGGTTTTTTTGTTGTACATTTACAAAAAAATTAAAATAGTGGCAACAATTGAGGATGTGAGGGAGAGTTGCCACTATCTATATAGGGTATTATATTATGTTTTTAAGCTAGTTTTTACTATCTTCTATGTTTATATAATAACTCTTGTGTGTGAATTTAATAGAGAATTCATGTGAAAATTATGTGAAGTTTTGGCTTAATTTAATTAACCTTAAATTTATTATTATTTTAATTCATATTTTATTAATATTGCCAAAATATAAATATGAATAAAAATATTACTGAAAACCTTGAAATCATCTGATTTTCAGTAATATTTAATCAACTACATGTTATAAATATATAAATTTATCTATATACATTGAAAAAGAAATTATTATTTCAATACATCAAATATAGATTTAGCTATATTTACAAAGTTAGATTTTAATGTTCTTGATGGCGCTGCATTAGCTTCCACATTAAATGCATCTGCATCTTTATTTTCACCATTATACCCTATACTTACTACTACACTTTGTGCTAAAGCTGTTTTCTCTACTGGTGTAAAGTTAAGTGTCGCTGTTTGACTATCCTTATCATAGCTATAGCCAGTTATTTGTAATTCATTTGCTGTTCCTGTATCAATTTTTATCTTTGATGCAAAATCTTCTTTCTTTGGCTCTACTGTTGGATCTTTATCTAATACTACTTTTATTTCTCCATTCGTTGCTGATACACTAGTCATTTTTGCAACTATTGTTTCTGCTTCCACATTAAATGCATTGGCATCTTTATTTTCACCATTATACTCTATACTTACTACTACACTTTGTGCTAAAGCTGTTTTCTCTACTGGTGTAAAGTTAAGTGTCGCTGTTTGACTATCCTTATCATAGCTATAGCCAGTTATTTGTAATTCATTTGCTGTTCCTGTATCAATTTTTATCTTTGATGCAAAATCTTCTTTCTTTGGTTGTACTGTTGGATCTTTATCTAATACTACTTTTATTTCTCCATTCGTTGCTGATACACTAGTCATTTTTGCAACTATTGTTTCTGCTTCCACATTAAATGCATTGGCATCTTTATTTTCACCATTATACTCTATACTTACTACTACACTTTGTGCTAAAGCTGTTTTCTCTACTGGTGTAAAGTTAAGTGTCGCTGTTCTACTATCCTTATCATAGCTATAGCCAGTTATTTGTAATTCATTTGCTGTTCCTGTATCAATTTTTATCTTTGATGCAAAATCTTCTTTCTTTGGCGCCACTGTTGGATCTTTATCTAATACTACTTTTATTTCTCCATTCGTTGCTGATACACTAGTCATTTTTGCAACTATTTCTTTTGCTTCTACTATAAATTGTGGAGCATCCATATTTTTTCCATCATATGATACATTTATTACAACATGTTGTTGTTCTTCTGTTTTCTCTATTGGATTAAATGAAAATGTCACTATTCCATCTTGTTTATTATATGCAAAATTCTCTAGTGATAAAGACTTTGAGCCCTTACCATTTATATCTATTGTAGATGTAAAATTAGATTCTAGTGGATCAACATCTGGCACCTTATCTAATTTTATTGTTAGCGTTCCATTTGTTGCTTTTATACTTTCTATAGCTGGATTGGCATCTGCAGAAGATACTTTAAAAGTATCCTTAGTTTTTTCAGATTTATATTCTAAACTAATCTCTACACTTTGTTCTAAACTTGTTTTGGCTATTTTTTCAAAATTAAATGTCACTGCGTTATTTGATGGATCATAATGGAAATTTTCTAATTGTAAATCTTCTTCATTCCCACTATCTATCTTTTTAGTTGCTGTAAAATCAGAAGCAACTGGATCCTTTGATGGTTTTTTATCTAAAATTATTGTTAACTCACCATTTGTAGCATTTAAAGTTTTTACTTTAGCTACTACTTCTACTGGCACTTTAAAAGTAGGAGCCTTCTTTTCTACTGATTTATATGTTATTCCTACTACTACACTTTGTTCTACATTCTTCTCTTCTATTTTTTCAAAGTTAAGTGTTACTGTTTTATCTGAATTATAAGCAAATCCTGTAATGGCTAAATCTTTTACTTCTCCACCATCAATACTTAAATTCGCCTTGAAATCTGACATTGTAGGTGCTTTTGTTGGTTTTTTATCTAATGTTACTTTTATTTGACCATTTGCAGCTTCTACATTACTTACTGATGCTGTTATTTCTGTTGAGCTATTCCCTCCAGATGATGATCCTCCACTTGATGATGATCCTCCTCCATGTGAAGAACCTCCACTTGATGAACTTCCTCCTGATGAGTTAGAACTTGGATTGTTTCCACTTATAGATGGAGAATTATCTCCCTTAACAGTACTTATTGTACCCTTATTATCTATAGTAGTACCTTTAGAGTTATTTGTAACTGTAGTTATCTTACCACCATTAGTTACTTTTACTTGACTTGCTCCAGATGCTACTGTTAAACTACCAATCTCACCTTTTGAGTTATTTTCTATCTTAGCTCCATTTTTATCATTAACTTTTAAATTAGTTATTTTTCCATAGTTAACGAAAGTTCCGTCTTTAACATCATCTATAACTACATCATCTACTTTTGCATAGTTGTTCACATCCCCATTAGGCATGTTGATAGTTACAGTCTTTGTATATGTACCATTTAAGTTTACTGTTACTGCTTTGTCAGTTTGTATTGTAAATGCTTCTTTAACTTCACTAGTTGGTTTAAAGTTTATAACATCATTAGCAGTTGCTTTATCTACAGCTGCTTTTAATTCAGCAATTGTTTTAGCCTCAGATGTACTTACTTCTTGTAATGATTTAATTTCATTAAATGCTGTTTCATTACCATTTCCACCAACCTTAGTTATTTTATCAAAACTCTTAGAGTTAACTAAAGTTTTTTGTGAAGCTGATAGATTTTTTCCAACTAAAACTACTGGCGATTGATTTTTAGCACCTAATACACCTACTGCTAATGCATCTATAAGTTGGTCTTGTTTAGCCATACCGTCTTTAGTTACATATGCATTTTTTAAATCTGTCTTTTTATAGAATTCTTTTACTACTTTTGCATTTGTATCATTTCTATCTGTTCCACCTAATCTTGTACTATTTGGTAATTTATTTTTTACAGCTTCAGAAACTGAACTTTCCCCACCTACTACATAAGATTGAGTTATTCCTGCATCTTTTATAAATTTATCTGCAACTGCTGTTCCATTTTTAGAATCAGCAAGTATTACTGGCATATTATTTTGTGCAGCTGGAGCACCCACACTTACTGCATCTGCAAGCCCTTTTTCACCATTAACTACAGCTATTTTCTTAACATCACTTACTGCATCTAATCTCTTTGCTAACTCTAAAGATGTTTGGTATCTCTCTGCACCAGATATTCTTTCAAAAGATATTTTTAAATCTTTTATTTGTTTTTCTATATTTGCACTTAATACAGAAGTTCCACCTATTAAATATACTTTCTTAGCTTTTAATCTTTGTAACTCTGCTTTTGTCTTATCATTTAATTTATCTTTACCTGTTAAAAGTATAGGAGCATTTTTTGCCTTTGCAAATGGTGTTGCGGATAGAGCATCTGCTATAGATGAATCATTTACTATTACTACCTCATCAGCATTTTTCCATCCATCTTGACTTATTTTTACAGCAGTTTCATATCTCTCTTGTCCTGTTAAATTTGTTGCTACCGTTTGTGCACTAGCTATACCTGCTGTAGAACTTCCAGCTATCATAGTAACTGTAAGCATAGCAGCAATCTTCTTTGGTATTTTCATTATATTTCCCCCTTGTCCATTAGTAGTACCTAATCGTTTCTTTTTGTTCCCGTTTTAATTCTAAG
>NZ_JAGWCS010000102.1:0-14013 GCF_020657705.1 Clostridioides sp. ZZV15-6598
TAAAATAAAACATTAAGTCATAAGTTGAAGAAAAGAGGATGTCATGAAGTTATTTCAGCAAAAAACACAAGTTCATAAATTTAAAAATTCAAAAGAATTTATAGAAGAATTCAAGATTTGTAAATCAGATTTTATATTAACAAGTAAAAATGCATATGATACATATTTTAAAAGCTTTGGTTTGGATGTACATGTAGAATATAAAAGTAAGTATGGAGCTGGTGAACCTGATGATATAATGATGGATAAATTACTGGATGATTTTTCAAAAACTAATTGTACAAGAATTATTGCCATTGGTGGGGGAGCAGTTATTGATATGGCAAAGTTGTTAGTACTGAAAGATGGAAAGAAATCAAGTGATTTATTTCAAAAAAAGGTTCCTTTAGAAAAAATAAGAGAATTAATAGCTGTTCCTACAACTTGTGGAGCAGGTTCAGAGGTATCAAATATTTCAATTGCAGAAATAACAGAGATGAATACGAAATTTGGATTAGCTGTAGATGAATTATTTCCAGATTATGCAGTTTTAATTCCAGAGTTACTATTAGAGCTTCCATATTCATTTTTTGCTACAAGTGCAATTGATGCTTTAATACATGCTATAGAATCTTTTGTATCTCCAAAGGCAAGTATTTATACAGAAATTTTTAGTACCAAAGCTATAGAGATGATTTTAAATGGATTTCAGCAAATTGTGTTAAATGGAAAAGATTATAGATTTGATATTATAGAAGATTTTTTGGTTGCAAGTGATTTAGCTGGTATTGCTTTTGGAAATGCTGGTACAGGAGCAGTACATGCACTTTCATACCCATTAAGCGGAGTTTATCATGTTACTCATGGTGAAGCTAATTATCAGTTTTTTATAGAAGTGTTTAAAACATATAATAGATTATCACCAGATGGTAAATTAGCAAAAATAAATATGCTTTTGAGTGAAATAATGAATTGTAAAGTATCAGAGGTATATGAAAAAATGGAAGAACTACTTAATAAAATTATTACAAGAAAAAGTTTAAGAGAATATGGAATGAAAGATTATGAGATAAATAGTTTTGCAGACAGTGTCTTAGATAGTCAACAAAGGTTGCTAAATCAAAGTTATGTTAAACTTAATAAAGAAGAAATAGTAAATATATACAGAACTTTATATTGATAACTCAAATCTAAAAATTAATTGTTCTATATTTAGCTATAACTCAAATTTATGAAAAGCGATGATTTTAATTAAATCATCGCTTTTTATGACTGATATTCTTATAAGATAATGTATCTTGAACTTATTAAAAAATATATATTTCATTTAATTATGACAAATAAAGATAAAATTTAAATATTTTAGAGGTAATTTTATTTAGATATAGAATTTTAGAGTAATGATATACAAATGTATTATATTAATATTCTATATTAAAAGTACTAATGTAGTATTCAGATACATTTATAAAATTTACTGTTTAAAAGGAGTAGAACTTATGCTAAAAAAAGAAATGGGTAATTTTAAAGGAAGCAGTGATTATGTAGTATCACCAGAATTAATGGCATCAGTTAATGTTGCTATAGCGCTTGAAAAACCACTTTTAATTAAAGGAGAACCTGGAACAGGGAAAACTATGCTTGCACAAGCAATTTCAAATCAACTACAAAAAGATTTAGTAATTTGGAACATAAAATCAACTATAAAAGCACAGGATGGACTTTATGTATATGATACTGTCCAAAGACTTTATGATAGTCAATTTGGAGGTGAGGGAGTAGATGATATTGGTAAGTACATAAAACATGGTAAATTAGGAGAAGCATTTAGCTCAAAGGAACAAGTAATTCTTTTAATAGATGAAATAGACAAGGCAGACTTAGAGTTTCCAAACGATTTGCTTTGGGAATTAGATAAAATGGAATTTTACATAAATGAAACAAAAGAAACTGTAACAGCAAAACAAAGACCTATAGTGATTATAACTTCGAATGCAGAAAAAGAGCTTCCAGATGCTTTTTTAAGAAGATGTATATTTCATTATATAGAATTTCCTGATAGAGATATGATGGAGGAGATAGTAAAAGTACATTTTGATAAAGTTGAAGAACATTTATTAGAACAAGTAATGAGCACTTTTTATTGGATTAGAAGTTTAAGAGAGATACAAAAGAAACCTAGTACATCAGAATTAATAGATTGGATACAAGCATTGACTTTGAGTGGAATTCCAATTGAAAAAATAGAAAAAGAGGTTCCTTTTGCAGGGATACTGCTTAAAAATAACGAGGATATTGAATCTATGCAAAAACGTTTGTAGTCAATAGGAGCTGAATAATTATGTTTATTAAATTTTTTTATTTATTGAGAGCAAGAGGTCTAGATATATCTTTAAATGAATGGATGACTTTAATAGAAGCACTGGACAAAGGGCTTTGTTATTCAAATTTTTCAAATTTTTACTATCTTTGTAGGATGATTTTAATAAAAAGTGAAAGTAATTTTGATAAATTTGATGCAGTGTTTTTAGAGTACTTTAAAGGTATAGAACACAAAGAAGAAATTCCAGAAGAGATTATGAACTGGCTTGAAAAGCCAAATGTAGATTTAGAAGGATTTGAAAGATTAGAACAAAATCCAAATATAAACCTTGATGAATTGAGAGCTAAATTAGAGGAACGTATAAAAGAACAAGATTCTCCACATAATGGAGGAAATTACTGGATAGGAACAGGAGGGACTTCTGAATTAGGTCATTCAGGCAAAGGTCAGACTGGTATACGTATAGGTGGAACTTCGACCTATGGAAGAGCTGTTCTCGAAGTTGCAGGAGAAAGAAAGTATAGAGATTTTAGAGATGATGAAGTTTTAAATATGCGTCAATTTCAAGTTGCATTAAAAAGGCTTCGTCAATTTTCTACTAGAATAGATGCTCCAAAGACAGAACTTGATTTAGATAAAACCATTGAAGAGACTTGTAATAATGCAGGGTATTTAAAACTGTTCTTTGAAAAACCAAGAAAAAATACAGTGAAGCTTTTGCTACTTATAGATTCAGGGGGTTCAATGAGAGGGTATAGTACTTTATGTAATACATTATTTCAGTCTGTAAGTAAATCAAATCACTTCAAAGATGTAAAAGTATACTATTTTCATAACTGTTTTTATGATAGATTATTTACGACACCAGAATGTTGGTTAAGTAAGTCTATTGATACTGAATGGATATTACAAAACATAGATAAAAACTATAAAGTTATAATCGTTGGCGATGCCTCTATGGCACCTTCTGAGTTACTTCATATTGGTGGTAATTATAGAGGTCCATATAATGATACACCTGGAATAGAGTGGCTTAAAAGATTCAAAAGAAAGTATAGTAAAATTGTGTGGCTAAATCCAGAACTGAGAGATGGATGGGATTCAATCAGTTATTGGTATCAGACTCAAAGGTTAATACAAAGTGAGTTTAATATGTATCCATTAACTGTAAAAGGATTGGAGAAGTCATTGAAAAATTTAATGGTTGCTAAATAATATAAAAAATGATGGTACAAATTCTCTAAAAGAAGATGTACCATCATTTTTTATATTATAAATTGTATAATTGGAATTTAAAAATTATATAGTCTAATACATTTTAGACTCACAAAAAACATATACATTAATAATAATTTTAGAAATTGAGGTGATTATAATAAATTATGAATTAATCGTAAAATACAACGGAGATATATTAAGATTAGAGCAAGAATTAGGTGTTTCAGTAGAAATACTTAATGCTTCATATGCAATAATAACATCAAGTGATGAAGAAGATGTAAATAGATTACTGACTTATCCAGAAATAGAGTTTATAGAAAAACCTTTTATATTACAAACTCAAGACATACAAAGTTTTTCAAGCACAGGGATAACAGGTTTTAAAAATAGAACAGGATTAACTGGAAAAGGGACTATAATTGGTATAATTGATTCGGGTATAGATTATACTTTGCCTGTGTTTAGAGATAGCGAAGGAATGTCTAAAATATTATACTATTGGGACCAGTCTATACAAGGAAATCCTCCAGAAGGTTTTAAAGAAGGAACATTATATACTAATGAAGATATAAATAATGCAATAGCTGGAAGTACATATATACCTATTTCAACAACTAGTCTGCATGGTACACATGTTGCAGGTATTTGTGCAACTATTGCAAGTGATGCTAGGATAATAGTGGTAAGAGTTGGAAATATACAAACAGATGTTTTTTCAAGAAGTACAGAGTTTATGAGGGCGATTAAATTTATTTTAGATAGGGCATTAGAATTAAGAATGCCTGTTACATTAAATATAAGTTATGGAAGTAATGAAGGCTCACATAGAGGAACTTCTTTATTTGAGCAGTATATAGATGATATGTGTTTATTTTGGAAAAATAATATAGTGGTAGCAGCTGGAAATAATGCGGATAAGGGTGGTCATAAAAGGATTAGACTTCAAAATAACACTACAGAAGAAGTCGAGTTTGTAGTTGGAGAAGGAGAACGTATATTAAATATAAATATATGGCCAGATTTTGTTGATGATTTTAGTGTACATTTAGTAAGTCCATCAAATACTCAGACACAATCAATTTCTCTAACTTCAGGTGAAATAAGAAATACTTTAGGAGAGACAAGAATTACTGGTTATTTTTATCCTATAGCACCATATTCTCTTACTAGGAGAGTTACTTTGCAGTTAAGCTCAAACACACAGATAAATCCTGGTTTATGGAGAATTGTATTTGAGCCTATAGATATTGTAACTGGTAATGTGAATATATATCTACCAACTTCTGAGGGATTAAATAGAAACACGAGATTTTTGATTCCTACCCAAGAACTTACTGTTACAGTTCCTGGAACAGCCAGTAGAGTTATAACTGTAGGCAGTTTCAATTCAAGAACAGATATAGTATCCATATTTTCTGGTGAAGGAGATACACAATTGGGTGTGTTTAAACCAGACTTACTAGCCCCAGGTGAAGATATAATATCTTTTTTGCCAGGAGGTACCAGTGGAGCATTAACTGGAACGAGCATGGCTACTCCTCATGTTACAGGAGTTTGTTCGTTGTTTATGGAATGGGGAATTGTAAATGGAAATGATTTGTTTTTATATTCGCAAAAGTTAAGAGCATTACTTCTTAGGGGAGCAAGAAGAACAAGTAATCAGTCATATCCAAATAATTCATCGGGATTTGGTTTTTTAAGTTTATCAGACATAGATTTGTATACTTTATCTAGTATAAATCAAGACTTAGAAACAGAAGACATTGGATATAGAAGTACTAATAAGTCGTTTAAAGATGAAGAAAATAATTATAGAGTTATAGAAAATTATAATGCTCAGAGAAACGATGATTTAAAGTTGGAGGATTTTCTAAGTGAAAATATGGATAGACAATCAGGAACATTGGCAGGAATAAATGTAATTCATACTCCTGAATTTGAAGATGAGTTAGCCTCATTGGGTATGAGTCAAGAATTTCTTAAGTTAAGTGACTCATTTGGCGTATTATCTATAAACACTACAGACTATAATAGTATACAACGAGTTTTGGAACTTCCATCAGTTATAAGGACAGAATCAACTATAAAGATGACACTACTTGGGGAGATTAATCAAGGTACTTTTGGTGGTGTAGTTGCAACCGAAGAGATAGGTGTAAACTTTTTTAAAAATAATCCCAATATAACAATAACAGGAAGAGGTACTCTTATAGCAATTGCTGACACAGGAATAGATTATCTACATAAAGATTTTATATATGCAGATGGTACATCAAAGATAGCTTTTTTATGGGACCAGACAAAGAATGGAACTCCACCTGAAGGTTTTTATATTGGCACAGAATATACACGAGAAGATATTAATAGAGCAATTGCAGAAAATGATGCTAGCCTATCTCAAGATGAAGTTGGGCAAGGAACTATGATAAGTGGTATATGTGCAGGGCTTGGTAATGTAAATAAGGAGTATGCAGGAATAGCTGAAGATGCTGAATTAATAATAATAAAAATTGGCAAGATAGAGGGATTCTATAATAGTGCGATGTTATTTGCTGCATCTCAGTATGCATATAAAAAATCTTTTGAACTTGGGAAGCCATTAGTAATAAATATATCTTTGGGCAGCAATAGTTTAGTTGGATTGACTAATAGAAGTAATAGTGAAAAAGCATTTTTTACTAGAGGGTTATGTTTAACAGCAGGAGCAGGAAATGAGGGAAATACTCAGACACACACATCTGGAAGAATACCAAATGTAGGAAGTGCTGTTGAAGTTGAGTTGGAATTAAGTGATGAAGAAGAAGAGTTATCAGTAGAACTTTGGCTGAATAAGCCAGATAAGGCAGATGTAATAATAGTATCTCCTACTGGTGAAGAAAGTAAAAGTGTTGGAGTATCAAGTTATAATAGGGTAACAGGTTTATTTGATTTAGAAGGAACTGAGTATTCTATAACGTATGTATATCCAACTACCTTTTCAGGTCAGCAGTTTACCAATGTTACTTTGAGAAATGCTAAAAGAGGAGTGTGGAAGATTAGATTGGTAGGAGTTTACATTGTAAGTGGAATATATAACTTGTATCTCCCAAATAGAGCTCTTTTGAAAAGTGGAACTAGATTTAGAGAGGTTGACCCTTTCTACACTATAAATTATCCAGCTGTTCAGGACGATTTAATAACTATAGGAGCTTACAATACTATTAATAATAGTTTGTGGCAAAGTTCATCAAGAGGTCCAACTATTGAAGATAGATTAAAGCCAGACTTAGTAGCACCAGGAGTTAATATAATAGCTGCATATCCGGGCAATAAATATGCAACTATAACTGGTACAGCAGCGGCTAGTGCACATGCTGCAGGAGCCGCTGCAATGTATTTTCAGTATACCTTTGTTGATAGGAGATATCCAAATCAAGCATATGTCCAAAAAATAAAAACTTTTATGCAGGCTGGAGCTAGAAAAAACCAAACTACACAGTATCCAAATACAAGTGTTGGATATGGAACTTTAGATGTTAGAGGTATGTTTGATGTGTTAAGATAGGAGGGATTTATGGAAAAATCTTATTGTATAATTTACCAAGGTGATATAGAAACTGCACTTCAAGAAAATGGAATAAATAAATATATGGTTTTAAATAGCCAGCTTGTAGTAGTATATGTACCTATGGATTTTGATGAAACTATTTTAAATAATATATTAGAGGTTGCTTGGTGGGAAGAATCTGCTCCAATGAGCAGTTTAATTGAAATAACTAATAATGTAAACAATGGAGAAACTATTACAACAGCTGCTGAAACAGAGTATATTTACGAAAATCCATATAATAATATAACAGGAAGAGGGATTTTATTAGCAGTTATAGACTCTGGTATAGATTATTTACATCCTGACTTTGTGAAAGCAGATGGAACAAGCAAGGTTTTACGATTATGGGACCAGGAAGAAAATACAAATCCGCCACCAGAAGGATTTATTTTTGGGAGTGAATTTACAAGAAATGAATTAAGTTTGGCTATAAGTAGAAATGATGGAAGTTTAAGTCAAGATAATATAGGTACTGGAACTTTGGCTTCTGGTATATTAGTGGGAAATGGAAGAGTAAATTCACAATATAGAGGTATAACTACAGAGTCAGATTTGATAGTGGTTAAATTAAAATCATATACAGACACCTATTATGCTGGAAGGATAAATTATAGTGTTTCGGATTTTTTAGCAGCTATAACATATGTTACTAATATAGCAAAAACAGAAAATAAACCTATAATAATAAATCTTACTATTGGAGTTAAGTCAGGTGCTGTGTCAACTACTTCTATACTAGATACATTTAATATATTAAGTAGTGCTGGTGTTGTATTAGTAAGTGGTGCAGGTAATCAAGGTAATACAGATATTCATTATGCTGGAAGATTTAGTAGTTTAAATGAAATCCAAGATGTAATAATCCAAGATGGTGATGATTATGCACTTGATATAACACTGAATACAAATGGACCTGATAAAATAGGTGCACAAATAATATCTCCTTCAGGTGAGGTTAGTCATGATATAAGGTATTCTCCAGATTTCTATGTATATAGAGGAAAATTTAATCTGGAAAATACTACTTACTCAATGAGATTCATCTATCCATATATTACTTCTGGGAATGAAAGTCTAGAGATAAGACTGAGAGATATAAAACCTGGAGTGTGGACTTTGAGACTAACTCCAGAACTTATAATAGGAGGAGAGTATGATATATATTTGCCAAATAAAAACTTGATAGCACCAGATACAAGATTTTTAGACCCAGATTCAGTGGCTACAATAACTATGTATGCTGCTGGTGATGATGTAATTACAGTTGGTACATTTAATAATAAGACTGATAGCATGTGGATTGGTTCATCAAAAGGGCCAATTAGGGGAAGAGGAATTAAGCCAGATATAGTAGCTCCAGGAGTAGATATAATATCTACATATAAAAATGGAACATACAATACAGCAACAGGTACAGGAGTTAGTAGTTCTATAGTTTCTGGAGTCTTGGCCTTATTAATGGAGTACTTAGAAAAACAAGATAATATCCCAAGATTAGCATTATTTACACAAGTTTTAAAAACATATTTAATATTAGGAGCTACAAAGCTCGATATATATACATATCCAAATGTTTCACAGGGATATGGTATTTTAAATTTAAAGAATACAATTCAACAGATGGCAAATACTTTGTAAATAAAAAAATATGTAAATAATGGTATTTTATCTGTTATAAATTTTACTTATGAATTTAATTTGAAAAATTGCTAAAACTATTACAAAATAAATATATAGAGGTGATAGTTTTGGAAAATAAAAAAGCAAGAGCATTAAAAGGTAAAGATAACAAAAGACTTAGAAGTCCACTTCTAGTTGGAAATGAATCAACAGCAGCTTGGGCAGATGTTGAAAAATTAAAACCTCATAGTAAAGTTTCAATACCTTCGCTTAATAGTGTTGAAGAAGCAAAAGATTGGGTTGACAATGGAAGTAAACTGTAAAAACTTCCATACTTGATAAGAAAAATAAATAATTTATTGTATTTAAGTAAAGTAGTATTAGTTTAAAAAGCTTAAAGTTAAACTCAAGCTAATAAACAGTATACTACTTTACTTTTTTATAGATGTCAGAAGACAAAATGTAGTTTATAAATATCTGAAAGGGAAATATAAGTTTTTGCTTATAGATTTTTGTATTATAGATTATATAAGACTAGTAAATATCAATTGTATAAACTTATTGACTAAAAATTTATAAATTGGTATAATTTTGTTAATTAGCGGAAATATTAAAGATAAATACTGTGAAGAGAAGAGTAGATATGAAATGTAGTTTTAGCGAGTTGAGGATGGTGAAAGCTCAATACAAGTTTTATATTGAAGAACATCTTGGAGTTTCTAACCGAAAGCTTATTTAGCAAGTAGACTTAGACGGAAGGCACCGTTATAGGCTTTAAGCATTGCTTAACTAAGAGGTCATTTATGACAACTAGGGTGGTACCGCGAAAGTAATAGTCTTTCGTCCCTTTATACAGGGATGAAGGGCTTTTTTTAATTGAATTATATTTAGAAAAAATTACTAAAAATTAAACTAGGAGGCTTTAAAATGCAAAAGGAATTTATAACAGTAAAAGAATTGTACAGAGATAAAGAACAGTACATAGGAAAAACTGTAAAAGTAGCTGGATGGATAAGAACATCTAGAGCATCTAAAAACTTTGGATTTATAGAATTAAATGATGGAAGTTTCTTTAAAAATATGCAAATAGTATTTGATGAAAAAGTTGAAAATTTTAAAGAGATAGGTAAATTGGCAATAAGCTCATCTATACTTGTAGAAGGTGAGGTGGTATCTACAGAAGGAGCTAAACAACCAGTAGAAATACATGCAAAAAATATAGTTGTAGAAGGTGAATCAGATAGTTCATACCCACTACAAAAGAAAAGACATACACTTGAGTATTTAAGAACAATTGCACATTTAAGACCAAGAAGTAATACTTTTTCAGCTGTATTTAGAGTAAGATCAATAGCTGCATATGCAATACACAAATTCTTTCAAGAAAGAAACTTCGTATATTCACATTCTCCAATAATAACAGGTAGTGACTGTGAAGGTGCAGGAGAAATGTTTAGAATAACAACTATGGATTTAAATGATATTCCAAAAACAGAAGATGGAAAAATAGACTATACACAAGATTTCTTTGGGAAAGAAGCTAATTTAACAGTTAGTGGACAATTAAATGCTGAAATAATGGCACTTTCTTTTAGAAATGTTTATACTTTTGGGCCTACATTTAGAGCTGAAAACTCTTACACAGGAAGACATGCTTCAGAATTTTGGATGATAGAGCCAGAAATAGTTTTTGCAGACCTTGAAGACAACATGGAACTTGCAGAAGATATGATAAAATACGTTATAAACTATGTTTTAGAAAACGCTCCTGAAGAAATGGAATTCTTTAATAGTTTTATAGATAAAGGATTGCTAGAAAGACTAAATAAAATAGTAAACTCTGAATTTGTTAGAATAACATATACTAAAGCAGTAGAGTTATTACTTAAATCAGGACATGAGTTTGAGTATCCAGTAGAATGGGGATGTGATCTTCAAACTGAACATGAAAGATATATAACAGAACAAATATACAATTCTCCAGTATTTGTTACGGATTATCCAAAAGATATAAAAGCTTTCTATATGAGAATGAATGAAGATGGTAAAACTGTTAGAGCAATGGATTTATTAGTTCCTGGTGTTGGAGAGATAGTTGGAGGTTCTCAAAGGGAAGAAAGAGAAGATGTACTATTAGATAGAATTCATGAAATGGGATTAAATGAAGAGGATTACTGGTGGTATTTAGAACTTAGAAAATTTGGTACTGCTACTCACTCTGGATTTGGTCTTGGATTTGAAAGAATAATTATGTATATGACAGGTATGTCTAACATAAGAGACGTTATACCTTTCCCAAGAACTCCTAAAAATGCTGAATTCTAATAATTACGACCTATAATATGATTATATAATTTTTTAGATATAATAAATAGCTTGTGTGCTATCTGATTTAGATACATACAAGTTATTTTTATTGTGTTTATAAATGTATGTAGTTTGCTTATTCATATTTTATTATACAATGTAATTATAAGTTACTTACACTAGGAGGATAAATAATGTGTAATTTTTGTTTTATTAAATTTTATGAGGATGATACAAAAACATTTAATCGAATAAAAAATTTATTTTCATATATAGCAAATATAAAAAATGATTGTATACAAATTGAGGATTTAGAATATTATATTTTAGAAAAAGTAGATGAATTTTATCATAAAGAAGAATTAGATTATTTTTGGTGGCCAACAGAAGAAGAAAATAAAATGTTTTGGGAGAAATATAAACTACTGGATGAAGAGAATCGACAAGAATATATAAGGTCTGTTCCATGGGATTTTGAGACTGTGTTTTCTGAAATTGGACTTGGCGATTATACAATAGAAGGTTTCGAAATGATTGGTGAACAAACTGCTAAACTTTATTTTAATCCTATTGGATATCCTTATGGTGGGAATGAAGTGCTTCAAGAGGCATTAAAAGCTTTTGGAGTGACAATAGTGAGTGTGCTTGGATAACGTTTGTTGTGCTATACTATAACTAGTAGAGTAATTTTTTGGAAGTTTAAATATAAATTATATTTAAGCATTATCTTTATGTAAATAGTATAAAAATATATAAGGTGATTTAAATCTAAAAAATTATTGAATAGTATATTTATTACACAAAAAGTTTTATCATTATCATGAGGGGGAGTAATAATGTTAAAGAAAGGGTTGTTTATAGTTTTAAGTTTGGCACTTATATGTACAGGTTGTAGTTCAAAAAATGATTCTAAAGGTAAGCAAGCAGACAGAGATAATTCTCTTATACTATTAAAAAATGATGAGAATAACTCAGAGGATATGACAGATGTATACATAAAGACAGAAGGTAAGGATGAAGAAAAAATAGCATCAGATGTACCTATATATACTAAAAAAGATTATATAAATGGAGAACAATCAATATTAATTCAAGATAAAGAAAATAATTTATATAAGTATAACCTAAAAAAAGAAAAGGAAAAAATAGCATCAGATTTATCTTCTGATGAAATTAATTCATATGAATTTATGCCTTCTTCAAATACTATAGCATATATATCATCAGAAAAATCCTTGTATGTAAAATATGATGAAAAAGATAAAGAAAAAATAGCTAATGATGTTGTATTATACAGGATGTCTCCAGATGGAAGTTTAATATATTATATGAACACAGATGAGGAGCTATATCTATATAAAGAAGATGGAAACAAAGAAAAAATATCTACTGATATACAGAGCTTTGATATTATGAATAATAAAGGTGATGTAATATTTATAAATAATGATGATAATTTATATTTAAAAAGTATAGATAAAAATGATAAAGTAAAAATTAGTTCAGATGTATCAAATTTATGGGGTGTAAAATCTAATGAAGAAGAAGTTATGTATATAAGTGAGTATAATTATAAGGATTTGAAAGGTGAGTTATATTTGTACAAAAATAATGCTAGTGAAAAAATAGCATCAGATGTTAGGTCTTATAAATACAGAGATAATAAATTTTATTTTATAAACAGTGATGATGAATTATATGAGAAAGAAATAGGGAAAGATGCGTCTAATAAAATAAAATCAGATGTTAATTATGTAAGTTTCATTAAAGATGGAATTGTATTTACAAATTCTGATGGAGATATATATATTAAGAAGAATAATAAAGAAAAAGAAAAAATAGGCAATGATATGAAAGAAAATTCTAATGTATCTATTATTAATGATGAAAAATTACTTTTCATTAAATCAAGTGGTGAGTTATTTTTAGATAAAGACAAGATAGCAAGTGATGTCATTGGTTATTCATTTAATTCAGAGAATATAGCATATTCTACGAAAAATAAGGAGATACATTTTTATAATTTAAAAACTAAGAAAGACAATATAGAAATAAACAATGTAGAAAAATATTCAGAAGTTTATTTAGGGAATAAATTGATTTACTCTAAAAATTTGGAACCAAAAGATTTAAATGGTTTTTGGAAAGCTGATGAATATAATATATTTGAATTTGAAGGGCCAGATAAGATAAAACTTTATAGTAAAAGTGAAGAAGAAAGTAATTATACAGTTAAATATGAAGTAGAAAGTTCAGATAGTAATAGCATAGTATTAAAAGGAAAAGATACTTTATCAAAGGAAAAATTTACTATAACTAAATTTAATAGTAATGAAATTTCATTACTAGCTAATAATGTCAGTGGTACACTTAATAAAATTTCCAAAGAAGAAGCGGAGAAATTTATCAAGAGTATAAATAACAAGGAAAATAGTGAAACTACTGATAAAAAGAGTACTAAAAGTGATTCAAGTTCAAGTTCTAATACGAAAAATAAAGAAGTAAGTTATGATGATGATTATATTATATATGATAGTGATTCTAGAGTACTAACTAAAGATGAACTTGGGCTTTATAGTAAAGAGGAGTTAGCCTATATAAGAAATGAAATATTTGCAAGATATGGATATGTATTTAAAGAAGAACCTTATAAAAGCTATTTTAGTAATAAGTCATGGTATCAGCCAGATTATAGTATAGGAGCTGATACAGATGTTTTGAATTCTGTAGAGAAACAAAATGTATCATTGATTAAGGAAATGGAAAACTAAGTAATAAGAAATTTTAAAATACATGTCTACATGTCTTAATGTAACATGAGATAGTCTATAAACATTAAAGGTTAAATGTGAATTAACTTTAAATATGAATTAATTATATATAAAATTATTAAATCTATAAGTTAGACATAAGTATAACTTATAGATTTAATAATTCATGTCTGAATCTAAAAAGCTAATTTATAGATTTACAT
>NZ_JAGWCS010000103.1:0-13977 GCF_020657705.1 Clostridioides sp. ZZV15-6598
CTATGTTACAATCTTATATAAATATTGTATATAGCAATAATAGGCTAATAGATACTAATTAGTGTTATATTTCTAATATCAGTTATTTTTCAGTTACAGATTTAATAATAATTAATAATGAGACCTAATATTTTTCTGCCTCTTATTAATTGTATATTTACTGTTATCTGTTATTATCATTAATAATAAATTTAAGGGGGCTTATATTATGAAGTTATATTTAAGTGCCGATATAGAAGGTACTTGTGGCATTGTAAATTGGGATGAAACAAAGCTTGAATGTGAATTTTCACAACACTATAGAACACAAATGAGCAAAGAAATAGCTGCTGCATGTAATGGAGCTACTCAGTCTGGTATGCATGAAATACTTGTTAAAGATGCGCATGATAGTGGCAGAAATATTAATCCAGATATTTTACCTGAAAATGTCAAAATACTTAGAGGATGGACCAAAGACCCACTAGTTATGATGGCTGGTATTGATGAAAGTTTTGATGCATGTGTATTTACTGGCTATCATTCTGGAGCTACTTGTAATGGTAACCCACTTTCTCATACTATGGATATTGATTATGACTACTTTAAAATAAATGATGAAATAGCATCTGAGTTTACTATAAATGCTTATGCTGCTGCATACTATAATGTTCCTGTGGCATTTTTAAGTGGAGATGAAATGCTTTGTGAAAGTGCAAAAAAACTAAACCCAAATATAATCACTGTTCCTGTTTCAAAGGGAATTGGGAATGGCTCAATTTCAATTCATCCAAATCTTGCACTAAAAAAAATAGAAGAAGGTGTTAGAGAATCTTTATCTGGAGATTTATCTAGACATTTAATAAAATTACCAAACAAATTTAAAATTGAAATAAAATTTAGAGAACATTATAAAGCTTTTAAAGCTTCTTTCTATCCAAATATGAAAAAAATAGATTCTCAAACAGTACTATTTGAAACAGAAGATTATTATGAGTTTTTGAGAATGTTGTTATTTATATAAATTTCATGTTATACATAAGGAGTTGATTAAGATAAGTAATAAAAGAAGGATTCCTTTAGGCGAATTTATTTCTGTATTTTTATTTTTTGCTGTTTTTTTTGGTATAACTTTTTGTATTTTCACTGTTATAGGAATTGGCTTCTTATCATTCTTAGGTTTTGAATATAAATCTATTGGGTCTGTACTAATTTTCTTTTTAATATATTTTTGTATAACTACCCCAATTGATTTTCTATGCACTACCATCTTAGATATATTTAGATATGTAAACAAATTGCCGTATTCAATTTATAAATTTTGCGAATTTATAATTGATTTTATACTGACTTTTTTAGCTATGAACATAATTGATACATTTATGGATTCAATAATGATTCCTTTAAGTACAGAAATTTTATTTGCCTTACTTTCTTATCTCTTATCTGAATGCATGGATTTTTTTGATAAAGATAAGAAAAAATCTTAATAAAAAGATAGATTACTTAATAGACGATTTATATATCCCTATTATCTAATCTATCTTTATTTGTGTAATCTTTTATATTTAAAATATAGTTTCTTCTATTTCTTTAGTCATCTTTATAGCATCATCAAAAAATTTATCTATATGCACCACTTCATCACTCAATCTTGAATACTCTGCTGCAAATGCCATTACATGACTTTCTATTGCATCTTTTGCTGCTACTCTTCCTTTTTCTAAGTCTTTACTTGAAACTAATTTAATAAATTCAGTTATGAGATTTCTATCATATTCTTCTACCATATCTTTCTTATTTGATGGATTTATAACTACTTCTTCATTTTTTCCAAATTCTTTAATTCTTATCTCATTTTTATTTAAATCTCCACCAACTTCTCCGTGACTAAACATCATCTTTATAGTTCTTCCATTTTCTTTAGTAAATGCACATAAATTAAAAGTAGCAGTTACTCCATTTTCAAATTGCAATATATTTACCATGTTATCTACAACATTATTATCACATCTGTAAACACATCTTCCATATGGACTTGTCTCAAGTATCTTTAAAAGATTCTCTTTTGTAGGATTTATATGCACAGCTCTATTTATATTTCTGTCATTTTCTAGGTAAATTTGTTTTGCAGAATATGGACATTTTTTTTCTACTAAACATTGAAGGCAATTCTGTGCCATTTCTCCCCCAGCATTTTCATTATTAAGATGCTTTAAACTTCCAAATGCAGAGATTTTTTTACATCTACTACCCACCAAATATAATAGAATATCCATATCATGACAACTCTTCGCCAAAATCAAAGGGCTTGTCTCATTACTATTTCTCCAATTCCCTCTAGTAAAACTATGAGCAAAATGCCAATATCCTATATTCTCATTATATTGTATACTAACTAATTCTCCTAATTTTTTACTTTCTACAATTTCTCTTAATTTATTGTAAAATGGAGAATATCTAAGTACATGACAAATCATAAAAATCTTATCTTTATGCTTATCACATAGGTCATTTATATGTACTAATCCATCTAAACTATTAGACATTGGTTTTTCCAATAATATATGATAACCTTTTTGAAGAGCTAAACTTGCTACATCATAATGTCTATCATCATTTGTAGCTATTATGACTGCATCTGCCATTTTATCCTGTTTAAAGAATTCTTCTAGACTTTCAAATACATTTTTGCTATTTAAGTTATACTTCTGTGCGAACAATTCACGTCTTCCTTTTTTAGGTTCTGCTACAGCAACTATCTCACATGTATCAGAATTTTCATAAATATATGGAGCATATGCATATGTCCCTCTATTACCTGCTCCAATCACAGCAACTTTTACTTTTTCCATACTTTAAATTATCCCCTTTATATTATTCTACTACTTTATTATATTCTATTTTCACATACATTTGGATATTTTTGATAAAAGAAACAGCAGTTACAAGTAAAAAACTATAACTGCTGTTTTAATTTAATATGCTATTCTTTTTTAACATAATATTATTTATTTTTAATGTAAACTTTAATATTATTTTTATTTATTTTGCTTATCAATTTCTTTTTCTAATTTGTCTAATTTTTTATTGTATAAAAACATATAAAATGCTGCTGAAAAGACTATTACATACCCCACAACACTTAGCATATCTGGATAAACATTAAATAAGAATATACTCAAGATTGCTGAAAATATTATATTACTATAATCAAATATAGAAATTTCTTTGGCTGGTGCATACTTATATGCTAAAGTTATACCAAATTGACCTAAACTTGCAAATACTCCACCCAATAATAAATACACAAGTTGCATAAGAGTCATTGGTTCATACACTGCAAAAGCTATTGGTCCTACAGTAACTAATGAAAAAACTGAAAAGAAAAACACAATTGTATAATAATCTTCTCTATCTCCAAGAATTCTTAAACAAGTATATGCTATTGCTGCAAATACAGCTCCTGCAACTCCTCCTAGGTATGGAATTACTTCAACACTAAATGTTGGTTTTATTATAAATAAAGCTCCTATAAATGCAATTATAATTGCTCCTATCTGTTTTATGTTTATTTTTTCTTTTAGAATAATTGCACAAAATATAACTACAAGAAAAGGACTCATTTTATTTAGCATATTAGCATCTGAAAGCATCAACTTATCAATTGCATAATAGTTAAATATAACCCCTAAAGTTCCAAAGATTGACCTATATAAAAGAACCTTCATATTTTCTTTTTTACCTGTTAAACTTCCTTTATGTTTTATAATAAGCCAAAATGCTATTATAGCCGATACCAAATTTCTAAAAAATACTTTTTGAAAACTTGGTAAATCGCCTGCCAGTTTTACAAATGCAGACATCATTGCAAAACCAAGAGCTGATGCCATTATAAACATTATGCCTTTTATTCGATTTGATTTGATTGTACTACTCATATTTACCTCTTTTCTATACAAATACATAAACCTATATTTAAAAACTACTTGAAAATTAAAATTTATAAATTAAATAATAATTATCTAAATATTCCAATTTATACTATAATTAAAAGTATAAATTATGTCAAGTAACTAATAAATCTTTTCAATTAATAACAATAATAATTATAAATAAAAAGTTATATCTTTTTATAGATTATTCGCCAAATATATAATATAATTTTATATAGTATAGACTTTTTTTAATTTATTATTTAGATTTTTAATGGATTTTTTAATTATGGAGGTATTTAAAATATGGAAATAAAAAGATATGAAGGAACTGGAAGAATGAGTAGAGCTGTAGTTCACAACAATACAGTTTATTTATGTGGACAAACTCATGCTGAAGGAGGAGTAGTTGAGCAAACTACTGAAGTTTTAAATAAGATAGAAGATTTATTAAACAAATATGGTTCAGACAAACAACATTTACTATCTGTTACTATTTATTTAAGAGATATGAAGGACTTCGAAGCTATGAACTCTGTATGGGATGCTTGGGTTGAAAAAGGATTTGAACCTGCTAGAGCTTGTGTTGAAGCTAGACTTGCTAGAGAACACTTATTAGTTGAAATGAGTGTTGTTGCAGCTACAAAATAATTACTTTAACTTTAATAAGCAAATATAATTATTTTAACCTATAAGGAGATATAGTATTGATTAGTACTATATCTCCTTATTATTTAATTTATTAATTTAATTATTTTCTATTGGCAATATCAATCTAGATGAGTATTTTCCTCCATGATAAATTGTATTTTTTGCTTTTATATACTCAATACTGTTATAACCATCTTTAGTGTTACTATTTTGGAATATAAAGTTTTTTGCGCTAGATGTTATATCCAACCTAATTCGATGTCCACTTTTAAATGTATTTGATATTTTTGAGGTTGTTATTGTAAACTTATAAATTTCTCCCTCTTCCATAAATTCTGACTTATAAAAACTATTTCTGAATCTAGCACTTAGTACACCATCAGCTAATTTAATTGAATTTCCATCTAAATCCACATCCATAATTTTTATAACCCAATCAGTATCTCTTGCAGAACTTGATGCAAAGAATTCTAATTTTATATCACCTGTTATAGTAAATTCTTCACTAAAAGCATCTGATGTATAGCACAACATATCACTTCTTTTCTCCAAATTTTTATAATTATTTGGAACTCCAACTTCATTTTCTGACATATCAATCAACTGTATTGAAGGGTCTTTTGGATTATATATGTAACTGTCATAATTTTCTTTTGAACATTCTTCAAAGGATAGTTTTCCATCCCCTAAAGATGTATTAGCATTTCCATCACTTATTAAATACATACTTTTATCTATTTTATTTTCTATTGGCCAATTTTCTGCCATCTTCCATTCATTCGAACCTACTGAATAATACTCTATTGGAGCAGTATTATCTATATCATTTTCTATTCCTTTTAAGTATTTATCAAACCATAATAGATAGTTATAGTCTACATCATACCTCAATGAATTATCTCCAAAAGGAATATCATTTATATCTCTTATAGTGTTTGAATTATGCATCCATGGACCTAATATGGCCTTTCTCTTTCCTATTTCATAACTTTTTATTACATCCAAAGCTTCTGTAGTACCCATACCATTATCATCATACCATCCAGATATGACTAATGCAGGCACATTTATTTTATCTTTTTTTAGATGCCAATCCATCCTATCCCAATATTCATCCTTTTCTACTCTTTTTATCCACTCTTCTAAAAATTCTATTCTATATCCAAGTGCTTCAATAGGTATATTTTGTATTGGTCTTATATTTAAAACATCATCCCAGTCATCTCTTATCATTTTACTTCTATCAACTTTATTTCTTGATACCATAAATGCCCATGCAAGCATTCCAGATACAAAAGCTCCACCTTTTCTTGGTATATCAATAAAAGGACTACCTGCTGTAACTATACTAATCAAAGCTTTTAGGTGTTTGTTTCCTGAAGATGCAGCTGCCCACTGAACATAACCAAGATATGATGCTCCCATCATTCCAACAACTTCATTTGACCAGTCTTGTGCTACTATCCAATTTATAGTACTATCCCCATCTTCTCTTTCATAAATCATAGGCTCCCACTTACCTTGTGATTCATTTCTTCCCCTGACGTCTTGTATTACAACAGCATATCCCCTTTGTACATACTTATAATAGATTTCTTTATCATTTTCTTTTCCATATGGAGTTCTCATAAGAATTGTAGGTATTTTTTTAGTAGAATCTTCAAACTTAGGAAGATATACATCTGTAGAAAGCTTTATTCCATCTTCCATATCAATCATATAATTTCCATCAAATTTTATAGGATATATCTCTTCATTTTTATGTGTTTTTTTCCACTCTTTTAATATAGTATAATCCTCATACCCATCCATAATTAGTATAGTACAAGTTTCCCTAGACAAACATATAAAACCAACTATTTTATTATCCAAAATAATTATATCTAAAGGAAATTTTTTATTTCTTTGAACCCAGATATAGTCATTAAACTTAGAATATGTTTCTCCTAACTCATTTACAACTATACTTTTATCTGTATTTATTAAACTATTAGTATAAAAATTAAAATTTTCAAATAAAAAGTTCAAATCTATTTTTGTAAGACTTAAATAGTATATACCTTCTTCTTTACTCATAGGCTTTATTTTTTCTATTTCATTTGTAAAAGGATTCAGTTTTTCAATAAGTAAAACTTCGTCAAATACTACATTACCACTATATAAACCAGATATATATAACTTAAACTTTTTCAATAAAATCACCTCCTATAGACCAAGAAACATTTTTATTGCATATGCCACCGATATACCTGCATAATTTCCTAATACTCCACCAATTACACCCATCACTACAGCTACACTTACAAGTGAATTCCATTTTGCTGAAGCAGCTACTAAAGCTGATGTTGGACCATCAGCAATTGCTCCAACTATAGAAAGTATTACATATTGGTACTTTATCTTTAACATTCTAGTTACAAATAGATGGAAAGCAAATGAAGCAAAGATTATACTAAAGCAATAAAATGTTATAGTAAAAGTTGAACCTAAAAACTCTTTTATATCAACTGAAAATCCTATTGTACATAAAAAGAATAATGCAACAAATAATCCCAAATCTAAATTACCCTTTAATTTTTTTACTGGTTTTAACTGAGCAATTATAATTGAAATTGTTGTAACTAAAAGAATTCTTGCTGCACTGCTAAAACTGGAATTAAAATATCCTGAAAGTATTGTTGCGACCTCTGTAACAACAAAACCTATAGCCAACATCCAAGCAATATCTTTTATACTCCACTCTTTTGATTCCATAAATTCTTCGTTCTGGCAATCTTCTAATTCTGATTCTTCTACATGATATGGCCAAAACTTTTGGAACTTCTTCGAATTTTTTAATATCGCTGGAAGTGCAAACATAAATATTAACGTTGGAACTCCAATTACATAGTCCGCTGCATTTGCTGCTGCAAGAGTTTGTCTACTTACATCAAGACCTGTTCCAATAGCTGTAAGATTAGCACTTCCTCCAGTATATGTACCTACAAACATCCCTGCGACTTTCCATCCTTCTGATATTTCACCTGCAAATACTAATCCAAATAAAAATGCCATTATACTTACTGTCAATACTGCCACAAAAATTGCTATTAAAGGCTCTCTTGATAGTTTTGTCATTTCTTTTAAGTCAACACTCATCAACATTATAGTCATGGAAACTGGTATAGCATATGTAGAAATAGTTCCATATAATTCTGTACTCACTGGAACTACTTTTAAATTTGAAAGTATTATTCCCATTATGATTATTGTAAGTGCTGGCCCTAAACTTTTAGTTACTTTATATTTTTGTAAGTAAAATCCAAATGCAACCATAGCTGTCATTATTGCAAGTATACTACCTGTACTTGAAAAAAGTGTATTCATATTTAACCCCCTAATTTCATCATAAGTTCACTTCTATTCCTAAACCTGGTTTGTTGATAAGATTCATAATATCTCCATCCATTTCAAATCCTCCAGATATACTTTCTACTTCTTCACAAAACATAAAACTATCAAGGTCAGCTTCTGTTATATTCTTCTTAGATGCTATTAAATTTGCTGCTGCTGTTATGCCAATTCTTGTTTCAAGCATACATCCTAGCATACAATTAACCCCACTGGCTTCAGCTATATTATTGATTTTTATTGCAGGATAAATTCCACCAGATTTCATCAACTTTATATTAAATGTATCAACTGCATTTTTCTTTATAGCTTTAATTGCATCTATTGGTGAATGCAATGACTCATCTATCATAATCTTAGTATTACTCTTATTTCTTATGTAAGCAGTACCATCTAAATCCCAATGTGGAAGTGCTTGTTCAATCGCATCAACATCAAATTCTTCTAGTTTTTTGATAGTATTTATGCTACTATTTACATTCCATCCTTGATTTGCATCTATTCTAATTCTTATATTATCTCCAACAGCTTCTCTAATTAGTTTTACAGCTTCAATATCTTCTTCAGGTCTTATTCCAGCTTTAAGCTTCAATATTCTAAAACCTTCTCTAACTCTTTCCAGTGCTTCTTCTGCCATTTTCTCTGGCTTATCTATACCTATAGTTACATCTGTTTGAACTTTGTTATCATATCCTCCAAGAACTTTATAAAGAGGTATATTCATAATTTTACCTTTAAGGTCATATAGAGCTATATCAATTGCTGCCTTAGCAGAAGTATTACCTATTATGATTCCATCCATAATTGTATGTATAATTTCAATATCTAATGGGTCTTTACCTATAAGTTCTTTTTTAAACATAATTAATATAGAAAGTACAGTATCTAAAACTTCACCTGTAACTGCTGCAAGAGGAGCAGCTTCTCCAAATCCATAGTAACCTTCATCAGTCTCAATTTTTAAGATTATGCTCTCTCCATATTCAATTGTTCCAAACGAAACTACAACAGGCTTTCTTAATTTGATTCTTAATTTCTCAAATTTAATATCTGTTATTTTCATGTTAACCTCCTCGTTTTTTGAAGTAATAATTTAATTTTTTTATTTTTATACTTCAAATTATATTATTACTTCAATATATCTGTCAATATAATTTACTGAAAATTTACTTTTTTCTAAAATATCTTACAATAATACCTTTTAAATTAATAATCCTATATTAAATTTTTCTGCATTATATTAATTCATCAATAATTTATTTTTATAAGGTTTTATTTGAATATCGCTAATTGCTAATTCTTAAAATCTTACATTCATCTTTCTTGCTACTAATTCTATGTTATGCTATAATTACTTTGTTTTAATCGAATATTTTGTATAAATTTTATTATTTGGAGGTTCTTATGCTAGGGGAAAAGATGAGAAATATAAGAAAAAACAAGAAAAAAACACTAAGTGATGTTTCCAAGTTGACAGACTTATCTATAAGTTATATATCTCAAATCGAAAGAGATGCTATTGAGCCATCCCTGTCTTCATTAAGAAAAATCGCTGAAGTTTTAGACACTCCTTTATATATGTTTATGGATGATAATAACACTGATGATTTAGTCATCAGAAAAGAAGATAGAGTTATGATGAAGTTTCCAAAAAGTGAAATGTTTTATGAGATAGTATCTCCAATGCCAACAGCTGATTTTGCACCTTCAATCTTATTTTTAGAATTTGAACTTAAACCAGAAAGTGAAGATACTAAAAGCTATATATCTCATGCATCAGAGGAAGTGGTTGTATTAACAAGCGGTATAGTTGATATTTGTATAGGTGAAAATATAGTAAGATTAAATCCTGGGGATTCAACATTTATAAAAGCTAATACTCCTCATAAAATTATCAATCCAAGTAAAGATACACTAGCTCGTGGATATGGTGTTATATCACCTCCCATTTGGCCAATAAAATCCAAGTAAATACCTATAATAATACAATTGTTTAATACATAAAATGCTTAATATATAAAACCAAAATGTAATTTTTCTTTTCAAATTAATGTATTTACTCAAAAAAAATAGCTATTTGACTAATTTAAACCATGTTTAATAATGGCAACTAGTAAATAGCTATTTCTAAATTGTATTTTAAATTGTAACAAAAATTAATATTAATTAAATTTAAATTAAACTGCTATATCATTTAATACTTTGGCTTTAACAACTCTTATATTTTTCATACTTTTATATATATCTTGAATCTTATCCTCTTGTTCTCTCAATAATTTATGAGCTTCATATATATCTACAAATTCAAATTTTACTACATCATTTGGTTTTGCTTGCGCTAACTTATACAAATCTACACTTATAACATTTCCTATTTTAGTATAACCACCACTAGTTTGTCTATCTGATAACATTATGATAGGTTTCCCATGCCCAGGCACTTGTATAGCTCCATAAGAAATACCATCAGATATAATATCTGCCCCATTAATATGCTTTATACTGTCTCCTTCTAATCTACAACCCATTCTATCTATTTCATTTGTAACCTTATATTCATTTAATAGAAATTTTTCTACTTCCTCTTTAGAAAAAGCATCAAATTGAGGTCCTTTTATAATTCTTAATACTATTTCTGAACTATAACTTGGAATGTATTTTGAATTTAATTTTTTATTTATTGTAAAGTCTTTTTCTTGAGCAAAAGTATTTATATAATCGCCTTTTTTAAGTGCTCTACCTTCAAATCCACCAATCTTAGCTCTTGTATAAGTTGATTTACTTCCCATTGCAAGTGGAACATCTATTCCACCAGCTATTGATACATATGCTCTAGCTCCTGATTTTACACCTCTAAATGATAACATATCACCAGGATTTATTTGATATGATCTCCAGTTTTGAATCTCTTTTCCGTTTATTCTAGCTCCTAAATCTCCACCAGTTACTGCTATTTGTGTATATTCATCAAAGGTAATTGTAGGACCTAACATTAGAACCTCCAAAGAAGCTTCATCTTCAGAATTTCCAACTAATATATTTCCTACTCTATGTGCATATTCGTCCATTGCTCCACAGCCAGATACACCATATTGCCCATATCCAACTCTACCTCTGTCTTGTATTAATGTTTGGAAACCTCCTAATTCTATTTTAAATCCCATATATACCACTCCCTGTATTATCACTATTTTTAAACACTTAAATTATTTTTTTCAATTTCTATAAATTCATCTAAAGTTATTGGAACAAACTTTATAAAATCTCCAGCACGAAGTAAAATTTGCTCTTCTCTATTTTCATCATATAGTTTTAAAGGTGTTCTACCAATTATTTGCCATCCACCAGGGCTATCTATAGGATATACACCTGTCTGAGAACCTGCTATTCCCACACTTCCACCGTAAATTTTAGTTCTTGGTACTTCTAATCTAGGTGTAGCTATTCTTTCATCCATTCCACCTAGATATGGAAATCCAGGAGTAAATCCTAACATATATATTAAATACTCTCTGCCTGTGTGTATATTTATGACTTCATCTACAGTCAGATTATTGTGGCTTGCAACAGTTTCAATATCTATACCAAAGACCCTATCATAACATACTGGAATTTCATGTATTTTAGGTTTTGGTAGCTCTATACTTTCTAAATTATTTTCTATTTTTTTTAAACTCTCAATTAAACTATCAAAATCTATTTTTAGAGGATTGTAACTTATCATAAGTGACCTATATGTTGGCACCATTTCTGTAACAATACCTTTAAGATTTGATATTTCTATCGCTCTCATAAACGAAATTACTTTTTTATTTATATCTTCCGATATCTCATTTCCAAATTCAGCAACTACTGCTTTGTCTCCTGATAGCAAGTATCTAGTTTCCATAAATGTCACCTCTTCTAAATTAAACAAATAAAGTGCTTAGGCTACTAAGAGAAGTTATTCCTGCATAAGCAGATATTAAAACTACTATTAATCCAAATATCAAAAGCCATGTAGGATGTTTATAATCGCCAACAATATCTTTTCTCTTAGATGCTATAAGCATTATTCCTAAAGTTATTGGAAGTATTAAACCATTTAAAGCGCCTGCTAAAATTAATAAAGTTGCTGGTTTTCCTATAAACGCCATTATAAGTGTTGATATAGCTATAAATGCTATTATAAAATACTTTTCATTTTTTGCTATAAAAGGATTTAGCGTCTTTAAGAAAGAAACTGATGTATAAGCAGCTCCTATAACTGATGTAATTGCAGCAGACCATAATACAAGCCCAAAGAATTTATATCCTATCGCTCCTGCACTAAATTTGAAAGCTGAAGCTGCTGGATTTTCTGGGTCAAGTTGAAGCCCTTTTGAAACCACTGCTAATATTGCTAAAAATAATAGTACCCTCATCATAGTTGCAACTAATATCCCTAAAAGAGATGATTTAGTTATTTCTTTTATATTTTCTTCACCTGTTATTCCGCCATCTATTAATCTATGTCCTCCAGCAAATGTTATATATCCTCCAACACTTCCTCCAAGTAGAGTTATTATTGGAAATATCAGTGTCTTTGGATTTTCTGGTTTTACCATTCTATAAACTGCTTCTCCAACAGGAGGATGATTTGATATTGCTACATATCCAACTATAATTATCATACCTAATGCTAAAAACTTAGTTATCTTATCCACTAAAGAATTTGAATTTTTTGACATAAATACAAATATTGCTATTAACCCACTTAATATAGTTCCTAATGTCATATTCATATTAAACATTACATTCATACCAAGTGCAGCTCCACCAACATTTCCTATATTAAAAGCTAATCCACCAAGACCTACTAAAAAAGCTACAAAGTAACCTAATCCAGGTATTATCTTATTTGCTATATCTTGACCTCTAAGTCCAGATACACCAATTACTCTCCATACATTTACTTGAGCTCCTATAAAAAGGATAGTTGTAATTAGTACTACAAATGAAAAACTTGGCCCAAAATCTTGAGTAAACTGTGCTGTCTGAGTTAAAAATCCTGGCCCAATTGCTGATGTTGCCATTATAAATGCGGCCCCTATAAGTGCCCCAACGTCTTTTTTACTTTTTTCGTTATCAGTAATATTTTTTGTACTCATATTTTATTTCCCCCTCATATTATCAGTCTTACAATATGTCCTCTGATGAACAAACTTCCATATTTTCTAATGGACAAACTTCTATACTTTCTAATTCAAAACGTTTTCTTATTTCTTTAACAAACTCTATTGCTTTTGGATTGTCTCCATGCACACATATAGAGTCTGCTTTAATATGTATAATTTCGCCAGTTATAGTTTCCACTGTTCCTTCTTTTACCATCTTAACAACTCTATCTATTGCAGTTTTTGTATCATGTATAACGGCTCCTTCTACATTTCTTGGAACCAAAAAACCGTTACTATCATAGGCTCTATCTGCAAATACTTCATTCGCAAACTTAAGCCCAATTTCTTTAGCAGAACTTATCATTTCACTATTATATAGCCCTAACAACGTAATATCTTTATCAACTTCATATATAGCTTCACAAATTGCCATAGCTAAATTTTTATCTTTTGCAGCCATATTATATAAAGCTCCATGTGGCTTTACATGCTGTATATTACATCCATTTGAACTTGCAAATGCCATTAATGCTCCCAATTGATACTTTGTATAATCTTTAGCTTCTTGTTTTGTTATTTTCATCTCACGTCTTCCAAATCCTATTAAATCTAAAAACCCTGGATGTGCTCCTATTTTAACTCCATTTTCTTTAGCGAGTTTTACTGTTTTATCCATATGACTAGGATCTCCTGCATGAAATCCACAGGCTATATTAGCTGATGAAATATATTTTAAGACTTCTTCATCTAAACCAATCTTATATGTTCCAAAACTTTCTCCTAAATCGCTATTTAAATCTACTTTATACAATTTATGACCCCCCTTGCTAACATTTTGATAGAATAAGTAGTTTTAATTTTTAAATTTTGTTTATTATATATAT
>NZ_JAGWCS010000104.1:0-13912 GCF_020657705.1 Clostridioides sp. ZZV15-6598
GAGTACAATTTCAGCCATTTATGGTATTGGTGTAGTAACTTATTATGTAGATAATTTGTTTATTAGAGGACTTTCAGTATTTATTTTAATTATGTCTGCTTGTTTTGTATCAAGTACAACAAGTTTGATATTTAAAAATGCAAAGTAATATAAATTCCAATTTATAAATTAGTTTAAGTAAATAATTTTAATATATTACAAGTTAAAGTCCAGCAAATAAGATTGCTGGACTTTGTTAATATTACATATCATATACATATATCATATTACATCACTAATCTATTGGTGTGGACTTTTTATAACAGGTTGTAACTGTTTATTATCAAGAGCAAGCTCTATAGTTGGAATTATTAACTCTGTATGTGCAATCATAGAATTAGGCTTTGCATTACAATTATCTTGACCAAAAGGTACAAAATATATATTTTTAGAGTTAAGAAGAATACCAATATTTTTAAAATTAAAACTTAGAGCATCATTAGTTGATATTGAGATTACAAGTGGTTTATCATTGCGAAGATGACCTTTTGCTGCCATCAGTACTGGAGAGTCCGTAATACCATTTGCTAACTTAGCAGCAGTATTTCCAGTACAAGGGGCTATTATTATAATATCAGCAATTCCTTTAGGTCCAAATGGTTCTGCTTCTTCAATTGTAACAATAGGTTTATTTCCTGTCAGTTCATATGCTTTTTTCATAAATTCCTCAGAATTTCCAAATCTACAATCTATATTTTGTGATACATCTGAAAATATAGTGTGCACGTTTGCTCCTGCTTTTACCAAATTCTCTAACTCTATAAATATTTTATCATAAGTACAAAACGAACCAGTAAATCCTACTCCAATTGTAAGTCCTTCAAGTCTCATCTCTAATCCCTTCTTTCATTTATAATATTTTCTATAGCGTTAACAAGAATTTCACCAGATGTCTTTGGTGAGTATTTACCAGGAAGCCCAAGACAAAGATTTGCATTAACATCTAAATTTTGTGTAACAGAATAATCTAATCCACCAGGAGAAGAAGCTATATCTATAATAGTTACTTCTCGTGATACTTTTTCTAATTTCTCTTTCGTTAAAATACATTCTGGTATAGTATTAAAAATATAATCAAACTTTGAAAGATTTTCATCAAGTTGATTTAAAGAAATACTAGAATAGCCAAATGCATTAGCTGTACTCCTTGCATCATTATTTCTTGCTCCAACACATACATTTGCATCTAAAGCATATAATTTTTTAGCAAGTATTTGTGCACATCTTCCGAATCCCAGTACTAGACAATTACTTTGGTGCATATTGATTATACTTCTTTTAATAGCTTCTGCTATGGCTCCTTCAGCTGTAGCAACTGCATTTAAAATAGCAACATCATTCATTTTCATAAAATCATAAACCTGAATAGAATGTTGCTCACAAAATTTGTAAACTTTAGTTGGTATATTTCCTCCAAATAGTATTTGGTTAGGAGATAAGTTAATTAACAAGTTATCAATAGTAGCATCGAGACAACCATCAGTATTTTCAATACTAAATTGATTTTTTGTAAATGGAATTGGACATAAAATAATGGAACTTTTGGATAGTGCTTCAGCTAGTGAAGTTGCTTTTCCAGCGATTCCATTTATGATTTCATTTGCTATTCCATATATAACTACAGAATATCCTTTATTAATTAGTTTTTTTACCATGTACACTTGTCGCATATCTCCGCCTATAACAGTTATATCGTATTGATTTGACATATTGTAAGCCTCCTTTACTATATACAATATGTTTTTATCAATCTATTGGTTCACTAAAATTATTAAATATTATACTTTTAACATTTCTAATAATGCCAATCTATCTATCTTTTCAGAAGATGTATATGGTAATGAATCTAAAAAAATAATTTTTCTTGGAATTTCATTTCTAATTAAATAATTTCTAATCTTAATCAATAAATCCTTCTTTGTAATTTTATCTATGGTCGTTACGAATAATGCAATTTGACTTCCCCTTATATTATCTAAATAAGGTAATACAACTGCATCTTCAATTTGAGGAATTCTTTTGACTACATTTTCAACTTTTGTAGAACTAACTTTGAACCCACCAATATTTACAACATCATCGCTTCTTCCTTCAAATATTAAATATCCATCATCATCAAAATATCCAATATCATTAACAGAATAAGGCTCTGATGCATTGTATACTGCATATTTGGTATTTACAAAAATCATTCTATCCTTAATATATACATCTATTTTTGGAAATGGCTTACCTACACTTAATGGTTTCTCAATCAATTCATCATAAGACAAATATGTAATGTAGTTTAATTCACTTGCTCCATAATATAAAATAATTTCAGAATCTGGCATATATTTTTTTATTTTTCTTGCAGCATCCTCAAACAACAATTGAGAACCTGTAAAAACGCTTCTAACTTTAACTATTGTCTCACTTAAATGTTTAACCAGTAATTGAAGCTTTGTAGGTATAAGATATATGTTAGTTATATTGTCTTGTTTTATTGCATTTATCCATGTTTTGCAGTTTAAACCTGAACTTATTACAATACTACCGCCTTCATATAGTACTGACATTATAGAATTTAGATTTCCTGTAAAGCTAAGTGTTCCATTGATAAACAAAATAGAGTCCTCAGAAATATGAAAAATTTCATTTTGTATAGGAAAAAATCCAGCCCAGCTTTCATATGTTCTATATAATACTTTTGGGACATTTGTGGATCCTGAAGATAAAGCTCCCATACAAATCTCTTTATCTAGATAATTTAAAATATTATTATATTGATATACATTTATATTGTGATGGTCTGTAGAAGAATTAGTTATCTTTAATATCCTATTGCTACTACCATTAGATAAATCATTTATATCTATATTCTCATCAGATATAATAATTGAAATATTATTCTTTATTAAAATATCACTTAATACTCTTTTAGAAAGATTATAATGACAAATGATAGGCACATTATTTGAATAGTTAACACCTAAAAAACTTACTAATTGGAACTTTATATTTTTAGAATAAATTAAAACAGGAATATTTTCACCTATAGAAATCTGTCTACCTATCTCCTCACTATCTCTTAATATATTGTCATAAGTATACTTTTTTCCATCTATAATCAAAAAATCTTTATCTTTATAGCTGTTTCTTTTTGCTTTCAAAAGTTCATAGTAATTCATAATCTACACCCTTTCAATCAATAAAGCAGAGCCTAATCCCCCAGCAGCTGCTATAGAGCAAATTCCATACCTTCCATTAGTTTTTTCAAGTGCTTTTAAAAGATGTAACGCAATAATTGCACCAGAAGCACCATATGGATGACCATATGCTAAAGCCCCTCCAAATATATTATATCTATCAACTAATTCTGGATATTTTCTTTGAAATAGAACATCTATAACTGCAAATGCTTCATTAAATTCAATAGCAGATATGTCCATATAGTTAAGCTTTTCTATCTCCAAAATCTTCTCCATAGCTTTTATAGCAGACGTTGGACTTAATTGTGGCTTTGTCCCTATTGTACAAGAATTTATAACTTTAGCTTTTGGGTTCTTTTTAGTATTCTCTAAATATTTTTTAGAACACAGTATAAGAAATGAAGCACCATCATTAATAAGACATGAATTTGCTGCATTTGTGATACTTCCCTTCCCTAAAATTGAGGGTATCCTATCTAATAACCTTTGACTCATTTTATCACGTATACCCTCATCATATGTATTGCTATTTATAGGAAAAATAATATCTTCAAGAAATTTTTCTTCTCTTGTGTTTTTTGCTCTTCTATGACTTTCTTTTACCCAATAATCTAATTCTGCCTTCTCAATTTTATATAACTTTGCTACTCTTTCTGCACCTTCAAGCATACTATTCTCACTATTATCATCTGGAGAAAATTGAGCAACTGTATAGTTTGGATTATTGATATTATATCTTTTATCATTTTTATGATATGTACGGATTGGTTGTAGAGAGCTACTCTCAAAACCTCCTGCAATAATTAAATCACATTGCCCAGATTTAATCTTTGAAAATGCTATATCTAAACTCATCATAGCAGAAGCACATTGCATATCTACAGTAAAAGCAGGAACTTCACTTTCTATTCCTGCTGTTAAAGTCATTAATCTTGTGATATTACCTCCTGTACCAACTGCATTTCCACATATAATCTCATCAATCTTATCAATCTCATACTTTTCAATTAGATGTCTTAAAACCTCTGCTCCTAGTAATTCTGGCTGGACACATTGAAAAATTCCATTTTTCAAACCTATATGACTTCTTAATCCTCCTAGTATAAAAACATCTTCCATACATTATATCCTCTCTTCATCATAGATTTCTTTTTAGTACATTATTTAATTTAACACCTAAAAAAGATGCAATAATTGCTTTTATTGTATCTCCAATTAAAAATGGTACCACCGCTGCAAAAAGTGCTGCTTCTACTGTCATTTGATTAAAGTAACACATAAATACTGTTCCCATAAAATATATAATAGGCATACCAACAAAAATTGTTATTGGTATATATCTCTTAATATCATTATTTTTACCTTTTAATAAGCTAATAATTAGTGCTGCAAATAAAAATCCAAAATAAAAACCACCTGTTGGACTTAGTAATTTACCAATGCCAGATGTACCTCCTCCAAATACAGGGATTCCAATTAAACCTATCATTATATATACCCCAACTGTACTAAATGCTTGTCTTGGTGTTAATATTAAAGCTATTAGATTTATCATTATTGTTTGTGCCGTTACTCCTGCTGGTGTAAATGGTAATGGTATATATATGTAGGATGATATACATAATAATGCTACACATATTGACATTTTAGTTAAATCTTGAATATTTACTCTATTATTTTTCATTTTTATAATTCCCTTCATATGTCTTATTCAATTTAGTTTATATGTACATATAATAAACCTTCTATTAAAGCTTTGTTTTAGTATAAAAGAAAGACAGTTTTTTGTCAACTATAATACATTTATAGGTTTACATTTAATTTATAAGTGAACTTTATTCTAATCCTTTATATTTTAATGGTTATTTATAAAATTTTACTTATAAACAAATCTATTTGCCCTATACTTGTAAATTATAATATGATATATTTTATATGAGATTTTATTTCATATAATAAATTAACAAGGAAGTGATAATATGAAAACTAATGAAAATCAATTAAACAATATAGATGAAGAACTAGATGAGCTTAGTAAGAAAGTTTATTTAGAATCCCCAGATTTTTGGATAAGTATTTCTGACAAAATAGTAGATAAAGTTTTTGATGAAATGTTATTATTTTTTGCAGTAAAGTATGATTATTACAATATACTATCTTTTGCAATTGAAAACAATTATATAGATTTAAATATGCCATCAAAAAATAAAGACTATCCAGATATAATGAGTCATTTTTTAGACACAGCAAAACAAAATGAAGATAAAAAGATTTACAATTACCTTTTAAACTTAAATAAAGAAGATAGCATAGATGAAAATGCCTCTTTAGATGATTTAAATCACAATGCTGAGAAAGATACTTTTGAAAAGAAAGATGTATATATTCCAAAATATATGTGTCCAAACTGTAATACTAATATTTTTGATACAGGTTATAGAGTGTCAAATGATATAACATATAAATTTTCTTTTCAAGATGCCAAACCTATTGAAGTATCTAATGAGATTTCTTCTATTAAATGTTGTAATTGTGATAAATCAATAGAAAATGTAACTACTGACAAATTGTATAGTATATGTAAAATTCAAAACTGTGATAATTGTGGTTCTAGCTTAACTAAAGTAGGAATTATTGCAAAGAAAAAAATGGAATTTAATGAGAATACTGAAGAATTTGGATATGTTTCAACCTCTTATTGCTGTAGCAATTGTGGCTCTGAAATAGATTCATCTCAAAAAGAATACTTTAATCTTTAATATTTTGTATTTTTAAAATAATTTCAAATAAGAATACTCTCTTATTAAATATTATTATAGAAATTTTCGGACACATGTTGAATTATAGTATAAATACTTTTTATGTAGAAACTTCAACAGTAATTAAAATTGCTATGAAATTAGATATTATTAAACTAATTTCATAGCAATTTTTAGTAATATAATTTTTATTGATTTTGGACAAATTCTATTTTCTATTCTTTAGTGCACCGACCATAACTCTTAAATCAATTGTTATATTAGATATCCCTGACTCTATTAACTTTAAAATTTCTTCTTCATCTAATGTTGATGTTAAAGGAGTCATTTTAACCAAATTCATTAAATTTAATATACTGATATCCGTTTTATAATTGATTCTATTTTCATAAACTACATTTAGATGTTTTTTAAATACAGCTACAATGTTTTTATTGTCATAATCACTATTCTTTATATTTCCCTGTATATTTGTTCTTATTTCTTTTAAATAATTTGATTCTGGCATAATCTTTACTATTATTCCATCATCACTTAAAACCCTTGTAAATTCCTTATAATTTGCAGGAGAAAGTATATTTAATATTACACCAAAAGCATTATCTTTAAATGGTAAATTTGATAAATCTGAAATACACCATATAACTTCATTCTCTCCTCTTGTAGCCATAGAAATTCCTTCTTTAGCTATATCAATTCCAATTAATTTACATCTATTATTAATATTTTTATCTTCATATAATTTATTTGAGAAATATCCTTCTCCACATCCAGCATCTAAAATATAGTTAATATTTTTATCTAGAGTGTAGTTATGAATTATATATTTTAGTTCTTCTGTTAAATTATCATATACTTTAGAATTATATATTTCATGTCTTGATTCAAATAACTCTTTATCATAAATAGTTTTAGTATTACTATTTAATAAGTTAACATATCCCTTTTTAGATATATCAAAGCAATGATTATTTATACATACCATGCTATTTTTATCAATTGTAATCATATCTTCTTTACAAAGTGGACATTTGAATACATCTATATTTTCATCAAGTAGTAATTTAGCAATTTCTATCTTTTTTAATTTTCCAACAATCGTTTTAACTTCATTACCTATATTTTGTTTCATCTCCATAATCTCCTCAAATTTACTATTTAATTTAAATAGCACGAAATTATGGCTACTTATATAAGATATGCTTCTCTATCTTATATAAAATTATGTTATAAGTTTTTGTAAAATAGCCACAATTTGTGCGCTATTCTCTTATTCTAATATAATGCATAAATGCTCTTTTATTCATTATTTTATCCTCCCATAGTTATATATTTTATAATATATACTAAGTTTAAGTATATATGATTCATCATTTTAAATCTCTCCATTATAAAAATATATCTATATAGATAGTAAACATTTTAATCACTATTCTAATGTTAATCTACTAAAGTAGATTGCTATATTTCATTATATATTCTTTAAATCCTGAATCTTCATTTACTTGCTCTTTTACTATATTAAAACCTTTTTTATTATAAAATACAACTGCTTTTTTATTGTCTTTATATACTGCTAAGCTTAGATTTTTATATTCTTTAATTGCATAGTCTAAAAGTTTGCTTCCTATACCTAGACTTTGATAATTTGTACTTATAAATAAAGCTCCTATAAATTCATTATCTATAATACTTATAAATCCTTTTATTTCTTCTCCATCATCGTATACAAAAGTTTCAGATATAGGAATGTATTCATTTTTAACAGTATTGTAGTTATTTTTCCAATAATCTTTATTTATAAAATCATGTGCTTTGATTGTACTTTCTTCCCAGATTCCCATTATTTTGTCTATATCTTTATTATTCGATTTTCTTATCATAAATTTTACCTCATCTCATTATTATATTAAGTTATTCTTAAATCCTATACCATCTATTTTACTTATAAATAACGTTATCTTTTGTATATTATAATATATAATTATATAAATTTATATGTCATAGCATGTAATTATATAAGTTTTTAATTAGTCAGAGATAGTAATAGATTTTTGATATATTTTGATATATAATTATATAAATTTTAGTTAATAAAAAATATTACTGGATTATAAGTTAATATAATTCCAGTAATATCTATTTTATATAAATACAGCTAACTAATATATATTTAATTAAAAATACAAATTTAAGTGATATCAATTAAAAATTAACTAAATTTAATCTTATCTCTTTTAAATAATTATTTCTTATAAATAAGAAATACACTATTTGAACTATAAACAAACTTCCCATCACCAAAACTGCAGATGATGCTACTTCTATATCAAAAGAGTTCTTGAGTGCAGTAAGTGCAAACACCGAATGTATAACAGCTATTACATAAGGTAACAAAAACACAATCCCAATCTCAATGGTTGAAGCTTTTTTAATCTCCTTATATGTCATTCCCAACTTATTTAACTGTTCATACTTTTTCTTGTCAAGTTGGCAATCCATATAAAACTTATTATATAAGAAACTACTTGTAGTAACAAAGAAAATTAAACCTATAAATATTGCTAAAAACATAAATGTAGAATATATTAGTTTACCAGTTTCTATCATTAATTCTTTAGAGAAAAATAAATATGGTTGCATTCCAGACTCATTATCAAATTTATCTTCAAATTGTCTACATATCTCTGTAGTTTTACTTGAATCGGCTACTTCAAATGCAGTAAATCTATCCACTATAAATTTTGATTCTATACTATCATAAAAATTATCCTTTACCACATACATATTTTTATAATATGCTGGCATAACACATTCTTCCACCTGTTTTGCCACTCTTAAACTTATATTCCCTATAATGGCATTTTCTTTGACTTTATTATTACCAGGTAGTTCTGATGCAAGCAATGATATACATTCATTATCTTCAAAATTTATAGCCTTGACTCCTATATTCTTCGTAATTTCTAAGTACTTGGATTCTTTCATTATTCTTACATTAAAATCACTTTTCTTAGGAAACACAGTTTTAAACTCTCCATTAATTCTTGTATAATCTATATTTTCTTTTTTTAACTTACTTTCTATAAATCTCATTCTTTCCTTGTCTTTTTCTTTACTGTCAGGCTTATTAGTATCATTATGCAAAGTCATTGTTGAATAATATATTGTGTTAGGGTATATTAAATTAATTTGACGTTTTACATCTTTCCAAAATGAGTAAACCGTACCTATAGCAGTGAATGCTACTGCAGAAGTTATTGTTATCAAAAAGAATATCCTAGCATTATCCTTTACTTTATAAATTAAGTTTGAAATCCAAAGCATATTTGTATTTCTTCTATAAAAACTTTTCTTCATTTTCAATTTTTTTATAAAGTACACACTAAATTGAGAAAAGAACAAATAAGTTGCTATTATAGTAAGAGATGTAACTGGAACTAATCGTAAATATGTTGTATATTGGTCAGTTGATGTAACAGCACTATAATATGCTATTATAAACAGGCAAATACTTAATATAGCAAGTATTATTGATGTTTTAGGCTCTGGTTTTGGAGTTTTTGTACCTTTAAGTAACTTTAATACTTGATTCTCCTTAATTATAAAAGAAGTAAATATAGATGTTAATATAGCTAAAACCATAAAATAAATTAAAGTGGAAAACATTGCATTTAATGGTATATAAAAGTTTAGAGGTGATAATTCTAAAAAGGTAGACATAACTACTAAAAATACCTTTGAAAAAATTAAACCTACTATTATTCCAATTACAGAGGATACTATATTTATTACTATATTTTCTATAAAAACCAATTTCATTACTTGTCGTTTTGATATACCTGTAATATAGAGTATTCCAAACTCTTTATATCTACTTTTAAGAAAAACACTCACTGAATAAAACACAAAGAAGAATAAAAATAAATATGCAATTATTTTACTCATCTTAAGCCCTTCTTTTAAATAGTCAGGAAATTGAGCTATATCCAAATCTGGATGACTTGTAAACATAATAAAAGAAAAAAGTAGTGAAGAGGATATAACAATACTTGCTAAATATCCTAGATATGCTTTAATATTTCTTGAGATATTATTAATAGCAAATTGTTTTATATTCATTAATTATCTCCTCCTAATAATGTAAGTACATCCATTATTTCTTGATAAAATTGCTCTCTACTATTTTCCTTATATATTTCATTGTATATAGCTCCATCCTTTATAAATAAAATACGATTACAATAACTTGCTGCTAATGGGTCATGAGTTACCATCATAGTAGTAACTCTATTTTCTTTATTTATCTTTTGAAATAGTTCCATTACAGTTTTTGATGACTTTGAATCTAAGTTTCCTGTTGGCTCATCTGCCAAAAGTATTGATGGCTTATTGATTAATGCCCTAGCAATAGCAGTCCTCTGAGCTTGACCACCAGACACTTCAAAAGTTCTTTTATTTAATAAATCTTCTATACCTAAAATTTTAGATACTTCACTTAGCTTTTCATCTTGCTCTTTTACATTTACCTTATCTAATGTCAATGGCAATACTATATTTTCACCAATAGTTAAAGTATCCAATAAATTAAAATCTTGAAATACAAACCCCAACTCTCTTCTTCTAAATAAGGCAAGCTCTTCACCTTTTAATAATAATGGATTTTTACCTTTTAATTCTATTTTTCCTGTAGTTGCTTTATCAATAGTAGAAATCATATTTAAAAGAGTAGTCTTGCCACTTCCAGATGGTCCCATGATTCCTACAAATTCTCCGTCCTCTATACTAAAACTTATATTGTTTAATGCATTAAAAATCATTTTTTTGCCATATACCTTGCTCAAATTACTCACAATTAAAGTTTTCATTATTTATAACTCCTTCCTAAGTTATAAAATGACATAAAGTATATATTAAATACTACTCATAGTACTCAAAGAAATTTTATATAAATACTTAATTTATTTTAGTTTATATACTGATTATATTAGTAAAAGCTAATATAGCAAGTACTATACCTGCAACTATTCTATATACAGCAAATACTCTCATTGGTTTTTTCTTTAAAAAATTCACGAACTTTTCCATAACTACTATAGACACAAGAAAGGCTACTATAAATCCAACAATTAAGGCAATCCACAAAGTTGGTGTCATTATTGAATAATCAAATTCAAATAAATCTAGCCCTGAAGAAGCTACCATTGCTGGTATAGCTAAGAAAAAAGAAAATTCCGCTGCTGTAGGAGAATTAAGCCCTGCTATCCATCCACCCATAATAGTAGATGCACTTCTTGACATTCCTGGCCACGCAGATAAAACTTGTAATACACCAATTTTTAAAGCTTGCACTGGAGTAATTTTATCTATATTATCTGTTGAGTGCTTCTTTTTTCTAAATAGAGTTTCTATTACTAATAATAAAATACCCCCAACTATAAACCCTATAATTACAGATTGTAAATTAAACAATGCTTTTATGTTATCATAAAATATAACTCCCACAATTCCAAATGGTATACAACCTACAATAACATTTATTCCAAATTTAAATCCAGTTTTTCCTTCCTTTCCTCCAGTAAATATGAATTTAAAAAACTCTATAACACTATCCTTTATTTTTTTCCAATAAAGTACTACTACTGCTAGTATCGCTCCAAGTTGTATTACAACTTCAAACATTTCAGCAAATTGACCTTTAAAGTCTATCAAGCTTCCTACCAAAATCATATGACCTGTAGATGACACTGGAATAAATTCTGTAAGCCCCTCTACTATAGCTATTATGATTGATTTTAATATAAAAATAATATCCAAACTCATTGATAAACACCCTTTCTTTACTATATAATCTTATTAAAATTTCTTTTCTTATGTCATTTCTTATACTAATTTTAATTGACATTAGAAAATTTCACTATCTACAAACATTACACAAATATTACATTTATGTAATGTTTTCAAAAAATAAACTACTTTAAAATTAGATTGTATAATTATAAATCTCATTAAAATATATAGACACATTAATTTTAATAAGATATTTAAATTACAAATACAATATTAATCCATCTTAAAATAGTTTATTATTAGTTTATATCATCTTTAATAAAAGTTATTGAAACTTCGGTTCCTTTTCCTACATCTGATTTTATATTGACTTTATGACCTAAGTTATCACATACTTTTTTTACTAGATAAAGTCCCATGCCTGTAGATTCTCCAAATTTACGTCCATTTTCTCCTGTGAAAAATGGGTCAAATACTCTTTTTATATCTTTAGATACAATTCCAACACCATTGTCTATTATACTTAAAATTATAGATTTATTATTTTCTTCAGATTTTATAACCAAATCTTTGCTATAATTTTTGGAATATTTAACTCCATTTGTAATTAACTGATTTATTATAAATTTCATCCATTTTATATCTGTATAAATATAAATAGATTTATCTATATGTATTTTGGGAATCATCCCATTATTTATAAATAATCTCTTTTCCTCATTTATAGTATCTACTACAATATCATTCAAATTAGCTTTTTCAACCACAAAATCTTTCTGAAATTCATCCACTCTTGCGAAATACATAGCCATGTTTAAACCTTTATTAAGTCTATCTATCTCTTTTTTTATATTTTCAGTAATTTCTTCACCTTCATATTCCTGAAGTTGAAGACTTATAACTGATATTGGTGTTTTCATTTGATGAATCCATTGGTTGATAAAAGTTAAGTGTTCACTATGTATTTTTTTATGTTCCTGAATCATTGATTGATATAATCTATGTTGTTGTTTTAAAATAACTGATATGTTTTCTCCGAAAAAAGAGTTACCTAAATATAAAAAAGATTCATCTAAGGAGTTTATACCCTTTTTAAATATAGTATATACTTCTCTGTTTTTATAATATTTATATATTAAAAAACACAATAATATAAAAGTACTAAACAATAAGATATATAAAGCTTCTTCTACACTAATAAATTTCATAAGACTACAATAAATGATTGTCATAGATATTCCTAAATAATATATAAAAATATAGCCTTTACAATCTTTAAATAATAATTTCATATTCTCTCCTTACCAATTTTTATTTAACTTATATCCTACTCCTCTTACAGTTTGAACAGCATCATTTATACCTAACTCCTCAAATCTTTTTCTTATTCTCCTAACATTTACATTTAGAGTATTTTCTTCTACAAATTCAATATCATCCCATATCTTTTCTAATAGGTAATCTCTACTTACTACTTTAGGGTATTTTTTTATAAGACACTCAAGTAATATTCCTTCTTTTTTAGTGATAACCAAAGTCTTGTTCTCTAACTCTATCTCTAATCTTTCTGGATAAAATTTTAGTCCATCTAGTTCTAATATTCTCTCATCTATTTTAGGCGAATATTCACCATATACCCTTCTTATTTGACTCTTTATCTTTGCCATTACTACATCATAATAAAAAGGCTTTGTTATATAGTCATCAGCTCCACTTTCTAAAGCTCTAATCTGGTCTAAATTACTATCTCTAGCTGATACAAAAATTATGGGAATATTTGACTGCTGCCTAATACATCTACACCAATAAAATCCATCAAATTTTGGTAAATTTACATCTAGAAGTACTAAATCCGGCTTGAAATTTACAAATGTAGTAATTATATTATCAAAATTTTCTTCAACCACTACTTCAAATCCATATTTCTCTATATAATCTTTAAGTAATGTACTTATTGATATATCATCTTCTACAATATATATTTTATGGCTCATATGATTCCTCCTTATTTTAGTTTTCTCATTTACCATATATTAATATTACCTTCACATATGGCTTCATGTATAATATACATACCTACTCTTATCTAAATATCTATTAATTTATTAATTTTTAAAATACAGTATATTAATA
>NZ_JAGWCS010000105.1:0-13904 GCF_020657705.1 Clostridioides sp. ZZV15-6598
TATCTCTACATATAAGTTTCCCTATATGCTGACTATTTTAGCTACTAACTCATGACTAAAGTCACGAGTGTGCGTAGTTATTTTTTAATCAAATATGCTCTTTCTTCTTCTGTTTCCCCAATGGCATTACATACCTCATTTGAAATCAAATATGTTGTTGGGAATCCTAACATCTGGCAAAATCCTACACCAAAGGCAAGAGGTTTGGAACCAATAATTTTCCATCCAGGTAATACCTTCATTGTAATAAATATACCAATAATAGAAACTGCAAACATACCTACAATTGGTACAAAAAGACTAACTAAATCTGTCAAAGAAACCTTCGCTAAAGAAGGAATAACAGCTGCAAACACAACCATGTTGATAAACCCCTTTATTTTTCCTTTTTCCAGAATGTCTTTTGGTACAATACCAATACGTGTTACAAGAACACCAACAACAAGACATACAATCGAATAATTCACATGAATAATCTCTGAAAACTCATATCCTAAATAAGAGAATATAGCTATAAAAAATATACAAACATTTGTAGAATAATATTTATCATATTTTTCGCAGAAAGCCTGTTTTGCTTTTTTTGCTGTACCTTCTGTTTCTTTATTATCACCACCCACATTTGCCAAATCAATTCCCTTTCCTTTTGCTTCATGATATTCTATTAAAAGGCGGTTAGCTTCCTGTAGTGCAGCTCTAGAGGCAATTGGTGTACCAACAAATTTCTGAATTGCAAATACAACTGTTGCTGTAGCTGCTGCAAGTGTCAATCCTTTTTCTAGTGCTGCCTGTGTCATAATAGTGGTAGCAGGTAAAGCCCCATTTATAACTGGTATACTTGTCAATACTGTTGCTTTTCCAAACAGAGGAATACACAATGAAACACAAATGATAACTGCCAAAATTCCAAGCCATGCTGTCAACACAGTTCTCCATTCATCTATAAACTGTTTGACATTCAACATTGTTCCCATACTGAACATAATCATTGGAACACTCCAACTTGCCGCTGCAGTCATACCTGCTTTTTCAATAATATCTGCTGGTATCACTTTTGTAACAAAGAGAATCAGAAATAAAAGTAATGTGACAAATACAGCAGAAACTTTTGCTTTTGTTTTACTTGCAATTAAATCTCCAATAGCAAATAAAACTAATACAACACTAAACCATAATAACATTTCACTCATAGAATAACCCCCTTATTATAAATATCTTTCAAACCAATCTACAATGGCATCAGCACGTACAATTCTATTAGATGGTCTGCCATTTCTAGACAATCCGTGCGTATCTCCGTGGAATAAATACATTTCTGTGTCTACACCAAGCTGTTTTAATGCTGTAAACATTTGGAAAGTATCTCCCATAAAACATCTATAATCTCTATCGCTATGTAAGAACAAAGTTGGTGTTTTAACATTTTTTACATACTTAATAGGAGAATGGTTCCAAAGAACTTCCTCATGATTCCAAGGTGTCTTATCACCACAAGTTTGCTTCATAATTCTATCACCAAAGTCAATAATCAAAGACGCTGTAACTAAATTACTAATACCTCTTTGAGAAGCAACTGCTTTGAAACGGTCTGTATGACCAATTATCCAATTTGCCATATAACCACCATAACTTCCTCCTGTCACACCTAGACGGTCTGCATCAATACCAGGATATTTTTCAATACAGGTATCTACAAATTCTATGAGATGTTCATAGTCAACATAACCCCATCTTTCTACCATCTCCAAGAATTTTTCACCATATCCATCGCCTCCATGAGGATTACAGTAAATAACATACATTCCCTTTGACGCTACACACTGTTTTAAATGTGTAAACATATAGCCATATGCCCATTTAGGTCCACCATGAATAAATAATACCGCTGGATATTTTTCATTTTTTTTAGCATCTACAGGTGGTATTACAAAACCATCTACTTCCTCTCCATTTTTTGCCATAAATGTTAATTTTTCAGGCAAAGACACTTTATGACTGTCTAAGTATGGTTTAGAAAAAGTAGTCATTTTTATCATTTCTCCTGTTGTCATATCAATGCTATATATTTCTGCTAATTCATAGTCTTTCAACATAACTACATACATTGTGTTGTCATAAACATCAAAAGAGGTAAAAGCATCTACTTTTGTAATAATGCGTATATTACCTGTTGTTGTGTCAAATTCATTAAACTCTGTCATAGTTCTGCAAATTCTTGCACCAATAAATTTATCTCCTATGACTTTATTACTGCGCCCACCACCATATACAGCATCTACATCCAATAATGTGGCATACATACCATCTGGGCTTGCAATCATATTCATTTCACCATTATCCAAGTTAAGCATAAATATATCATGGTTCTGTGTAATAGAACGGTCTAATGTAGAAGCCTGCAACATTACTTTATTTTCACCAATATATTTAGCTAAGCTAATTTGATACTTTCCTTGTGGAACAAGTTCTTTTGTTTCTCCAGTTTCTAAATGATACTCCCAAAGACCAGAAAAAGGTGTCGCACAATCTTCATAAATCTGACCAATATATAAAATTCTTTTTTTGTCAGAAGAAACATCTAAACTTGCTACCTCACAATATTTTGGTGTAATAGCTTTTGTCTCATTTTTTCCTTCTTGATACAACTCTAATGTAACACGTCTTCTTTGAGAAAAACTTTCTCCATCTCTTATAAAAGGTTTATCTGTAAATGTCCAATAGTCTACACCTTCTACCGCTCTATCTGCTTCGGATTTTTTGGCATCTGTTGGATTTTTTGTCATCAATAACCACAATTTATTTCCCAATGATACGGGTAGACCACAGACTTTTGGAATAGAAAATGCTTTTTTTGCTTCTCCCCCTTGTATAGAAATAGTATAAAAATCTGTTGTTCCTGCTTTTGGTTTATCTCTTTTTGAAGTAAAAAATAATTCTGTATTAGAAATCCAGCTAAATGCTGTTACATCTTTTGTTTGAGTCAAATGTATTTGTTTCTTTGTTTTTGTTTCCATAACATATAAGTCATGTTCATAACAATCTTTTTCCTCATTGATATTTGATATAATATAAGCAATATAATCTCCATCAGGGGAACAAGAAATATCATGAGGAAATAAATATTCGAAAATATCTGAACTTTCAACTTTTAGTTTTTCCATTTTTATATTCTCCTCTCTTTACTGCTCTTTTTTAACATATATTGAAAACCAATTTAACATTTCTACAAATCTTTGTAGTTTTTGTTTTGGTCTACCAGAACGTGATAACTCATGATTTTCTCCTGTAAAAAGACAAAGTTTTGTAGGACATCCATGAATTTTTAATGCAGAAAACATCTGGAATGCTTCTTGCATATAGCAGCGATAATCTTTTTCGCCATGTAAGAATAAAGTTGGAGTAACACATTTATCAGCATAGGCAAGAGGAGATTGTTTCCATTGAAGCTCATGATTTTCCATGTGTGAAGCTCCTGTTTGTCCTTTGCAAAAATAATAACCAATATCTGTTGTACCCTCCATACCACTCCAGTTTGCAATAGAACGCTGAGCACAAGCCGCAGCAAAACGATTTGTATGACCAATTATCCAGTTGGTCATAAATCCACCATAGCTTCCACCTTCTACAGCCAATTTTGTTTCATCAATATCAGGATATTTTTTAAGCACAGTATCTGTAAACTCCATAAAATCTGTGTAATCAATATCTCCAAATTGTTTTCTAATATCAGCAAAGTCATTGCCTCGACCTTCAGAACCTCTTGGATTACAGAAAAAGACAAAATATCCTGAACTTGTAAATACCTGTATTTCATGCATAAAATATGGTCCATATGTCAATCTTGGTCCACCATGAATTGCCAAAATAGCTGGATATTTCTTTCCTACTTCATAATCTATTGGTTTAAATGCATATCCTTGTATTTCCCAATTAGAACTTCCTTTCGATTCTATATATTCTGGTTCAGAAAATTTATACTCTTGTAGAATATGTTCATTCAAATATGTTTTCTGGCAGAACGTTTCATTTTCTACTGTATAAACTTCAGGTAATTGATTTCCTGTACAAGCCACACATACAATATTGCCATCTTTCACATCAATAAAATCAACAGAACCTGTTTTTGTAACTTTTTCCTGTCTTCCTGTTGGAATATGTATTCTTTCAATAATGCAGTCCATATTTACTGTAGAAGTATAATAAATATATTCACCATCTACTTTTGTTGTCTGCCCTGTACCTATTTTAATATCAGATGTTATTGTATTTCCTATACAATGATGTTGATGTTCTGAAAGAAGTTTCATTTCTTTTGTATCAATATCAATGATATAAAAATCTCCATTTTCACCATTACCATAAGACAAAGCATCTGTTAAATTTAATACTGCCTTATTCTCATATAGTTCAAAACCTTTTACGATATAATTATCTTTCTCTAATATACAAACATTCGTATTATTTTTAGTATCAAATACATAAACACCATTTTTTAGACCTTTTACATTTTCAAATTCCTGTCCTACATATAATATTTTGCCATCATTTATTTTCATACCTACCACATTAAACATTGGAGCTGTAATTGGATTTAATTCCTTTGTATCATTGTTATATAAGTATAGGCGTTTTCTTTTCCTACTAATATATCCTTCACCATTGACAGCATAAGGAATTTCCTTAAAGTGTTCATGTTGTCTTTTATTATAAGCATTTATTTTTTTCTGCTGTTCTTCTTCTGACAATCCTTCCACATCAGGTTGGTCATTATCATAAGAATCAATAACTGCATACAAACCTTTTCCTATGGGATTCAATTTACCACCTTTGATTGGTAATCTAAAAAGTTCTTCTGCTTCTCCACCGTGTAAAGATAAAGCATAATAACTCATACATTGCTTGCCCTTTTTAATATCTTCTTTTACTTTTTCATTTCTCAAAGCGGGGAATAAAATCGTATTTTCATTTTCCCAAGCGTATGCTCCTACAGAATCTATAGAAGTTATTTGTTTCAATTCTTCACTTTTATTGTCTAATACATAGAGTTGGCTTGTGTAACCATTTCCTTTGATATCAGCTTTCTTTACAACAAAGGCTGTATATCCTCCATCTGGAGACAATTGGCAGTCACTGATAAACTGAAATTCCAAAAATGTTTCACTTGTAAATAACTTTTTCATAGTATTTTCTATCCTTTCTGTAATAATTTTATTCAATGTTCCTATCACCTCTTTCAAATTTTTATAAAAAATTTAAAATTTTAAATTTAAAATAAAAAATTTTTTATAAAAGGTTAATTTTTTAGGAAGCCATATGGCTTCCTGTACTATATAGGAATCTTAAAATCTCTTATTCATCTTCACAGAAGCGTTTAATAGTTCCTTGGATATGATTTCTTAATTTCTCAACTGCTTTTTTTGTATCTCTCTTTTCAATGTATTTCAATATTTCAAAATGGTCTTGCACTGTTCCCTCATAATTACGATTTTTTAATGGTCGTATCAAATAATTTACCACTATAAATCTTCCTTGTATACCAACATAGACATCTTTTAAAATTTTATTATTTGCACCCTCAACAATGGCTTTATGTAATTTCAAATCTGTAAGAGCAAGTTCTACAGATTTTCCTTGTTGATAAAATGTTTCGCATTTATCAGAATATTTTTTTATCGTATCTAGCTTTTGTTGAAAAACCTCTTCTTCTTCTTGCATCATTTTTTCTAAGGCATATGTTTCAATCAATGTCCTTGTTTCACAAACTTGTTTTACCATATCATATTCATACTCTGGTACATACACCTTACCATTTGTCATAATAGTAAGCACACCATCTTTATTTAACATTTTTACTGCCTGCACGACTGGTGTTCGGCTAACTTCAAACTTTTCACAAAGGTCATTAAGTAAAATTTTCTGACCTACAGAGTATTCACCACGGATAAGACTTTCAATAATCTTATGATATAAAATTTCATCTAAATTTGACTTTACTTTCAATACTATCACCTTATTTCTATACTATCACTTTATTTATATTATTTTGTTATAATATAATAAAAACATAAACTATAAGACATTATTAGACAGATTAAATTATAAAAATTTACTGTATCATAACAACTGAAATAATATATTACAAAAAGTATAGCATTTCTTTCTTTTTTTTGCAATAAATAAAAAATTTTAAATTTTTTATTTTTTTAGTATTCATAATTTGTGATATAACCATTTTTACCAATTGTATCTACTAAAAAAGCTGTAAATAAATTTGTTTTTACACAGATTTACTTACAGCCTCAATTTTTTTCTAAAATTTTCCTAAAATCTACTTTCAATTACTTTTATCATATAAAAAAAAGTCTGATTTACAGGAGTAGGTATGTTATACTTTCTTCCAAGCTCACAAATATTCTTAGAAAACATGTCTACTTCTGTAAGTCTATGAGCCTCTACATCCTGAAGCATTGATGTTCTACCTTCTCTTGAATGTTCTAGTATTCTATGTAATGAATTTTCTACATCATCTTCTGTAAGGCATATACCTTTTACTCGAGCTATATCAACTACTTCTCTCATTGCAGATTTTGCTAACTCTCTTAGATATTCAGAATCTTGAAATACTCCATAAGAAGCGCCAAGTATAGCTGAAGTTTGATTTACTCCAATATTAACCATGTATTTCCACCACATGTCTCGTTGAATATTTTTTGATAATACATATTCTATATTTACACTATCAAAAACTTCAGTTATTATATCTGTTTTTCTATCTTCACTATTATCTTTATTTCCAAATACAATTATTCCATCTGTAGTATGTATAATATTATTTTCTATTTTTTTTGCATCTATATTTGTTACATATGAATATACCATTTTTTCAATTCCAAATCTTTCTCCTATTATCTCTTCACTATTAACTCCATTTAGTAAAGACATTATTACTGTATCTTTTCCAACCAATCCATCTAACTCTTCTATATTTTCTTTTAGGTTATTGTATTTTAAACCTATAATTATAAAATCAGCTTCTTGTTTATATTCATCTTTAGTTATATAATCAAAGTCATATCTTTTTCCATTTATTATAAAGCCATCTTCTAAATATCTTTTTTTTCTTTTTTGGTCACAAAGAATTTTAAAATCATATTTAGAATTTAAAAATTGTTCTGCAAAAGTAGCTCCAACAGCACCAACTCCAAAAAATACAACCTTTTTTTGATTTTTCTCTAATTGATTACTCATACCAAAACCCTCCCAATATATATAATAATTTTTATCTTATACTTATATTGTACTGCTACTATTGATTATTTTGTAAATATATTTTTAACAAAAAACAGCTAGCTTTTTAAATGAAAGCTAACTGTTTTTTATCTCTTGTTTATATATTTACATTGATATTTTTTTAGTCAAAAAAATTTGTATTTATTCAAATAATGTTAAATATAATTAATTAGTTATTACATTCCTAATTCTTTAAATTCTCTACTTCCAGGTTTAACAACTGGTAATTTTCCTTCTTTACATAAAGGACATTCATCAGCTTCATAAACTTGAATATCAAGTTTTACTGCACTATATATAGGCATACCTATATCATGATTAGTTCTATCAGCTATACAAGCAACACCTATAACTTCTCCACCTAATGCTTCTAATACTCTTTTTGTTTCCATAGTTGACTTACCAGTAGTAACAACATCTTCAGCAATTATTATCTTTGCACCTTTTTTAACTTCAAACCCTCTTCTTAACTCCATTGTATTATCTTTTCTCTCAGTGAATATAGCTTCTTTTCCTAATTGTCTTCCTAATTCATAAGAAACTACTACTCCACCCATAGCTGGTCCAACTACTAAGTCTATACCTAAATCTTTTATTTGTTCAACAACTGTATTTAATACTTCAGCTGCATACTCTGGAAATCTTAATAACTTTGCACATTGCACATATCTATTACTGTGCTTTCCTGAAGATAATAAAAAATGTCCTTCTAATAACGCATCACTTTTCTTTAATATATCTACTACATCTACTTTACTCATATTATTTTTTCCTCCATGTTAATATTATAAAATTATATTTATTTTAATTTATATTATTTGCTTTAGTTATACTTATTTATCATACCTATACTAGCTTATATAATTCCTCTTATTTCTTCTAGACTCTTTATTCCTTCTCTATCCATAAATTCATTGATTCCATCTATTATTTCAAGACCAATTTTAGGATTCATGAAATTTGCAGTTCCAACTTGAATACAAGTAGCACCTGCCATTATAAATTCTATTGCATCTGTAGCTTTAGTTATTCCACCCATTCCCATTACTGGTATATTTACATTTTTACAAACTTCATGTACCATTCTAAGAGCTATAGGCTTTATAGCTGGTCCAGATAATCCAGCATATACATTTTCAAATACTGGCTTTCTATTTTTTATATCAATTGCCATTGCTTTAAACGTATTAACTAAAGATACTCCATCAGCACCTTCTTCTTCACAAACTTTTGCCATACCCACAATATCTTCAGCATTAGGCGATAATTTTATTACTAGAGGTAGTTTAGTTACGTTTCTTACCTCACGAACAACTTCTCTTGCAACTTCATTTTTTATACCAAAAGCCATTCCTCCTGCTTTGACATTTGGACAAGATATGTTTAATTCAATAATATCTATAGGCTTTTCATTTAACAGTTTAACCCCAAGTAGATAGTCTTCTAATGTTCCACCTCCAACATTAGCAATTCTAACTAAATCTAATTTACTGAAGAAAGGAAGTTCATTATCTATAAATCCTTGAACCCCAGGATTTTCAAGTCCAACACTGTTCATCATACCTGATGGTGTCTCATGAACTCTCATACCATTATTACCAGGTTTTTTATTTAAAGTAAGACCTTTACTACTTATGCCACCAAGTTTTTGTATGTCATAAATTTCATTATATTCTCTTCCAAATCCAAAAGTCCCAGACGCCATTATTACTGGATTTTTAAAATCAATATTTCCAAATTTTACGTTTAAATTAGCCATTAAAAATCACGTCCTCTCCCCAAAATACTGGACCATCTTTGCAAGTTTTTTTGTTTCCTTTAGTAGTCTTACATGTACATACTAAACAAGCTCCTACTCCACATGCCATATGATTTTCAAGTGACACCATAATCCTTGTTTTAGTACCTTCTACCATTTTAACCAATTTTTCCATCATTGGAGTTGGTCCACATGTTAATATATAATCATATTTCTCTACATCAATTATATCTGTTACAAACGTATTTCCTACTGTTGTATATACCTCATTACAAACTTCTTTATATTCATTTTCTAATATAACATCTTCTCTAAATCCAAGATAAGCATCACAGTTTTTTATATTTTTAGCAACTAAATATAATGGTGCTACACCGATTCCACCACCTACTAGAGCTACTTTTCCATCAACTTTACTATATCCATTTCCATAAGGGCCTTCTAGCTTTATAGTATCATTTACTTTTAGATTACTAAGAATTTGAGTTCCTTCTCCTACTACTTTATAAAGAAAAGTTATACCATCTTCATCTATATCATGTATACTTATAGGTCTTGAAAGTACTGGATAAGTATCCCATGCTCTTAGCATATAAAATTGCCCCATCTTACCTTCAAAAGTACCTTTTACTTTCATTCTATACATATCTTCACCTATGTATATATTCTCTAGAATTTTATACATCCCAAAATCTCCTTTACTTTACTATTATATAATGTAACCTAGCCTTCATTTATACCTAGAAGCTTTATTATTAATGCCATTCTAACGAACATTCCATATTTAGCTTGCTTAAAATAAACAGCTCTATCATCTGTATCTACATCAACATCTATTTCATTTACTCTTGGTAATGGATGCATTACTAACATATTTTCAGATGCTTTTTCTAATTTAGCCTTATTTAAAATATAATAGTTTTTCAGTCTTTCGTATTCTGATTTATCTTCAAATCTTTCTTGTTGAATTCTAGTCATATATAAAACATCCAAACTTCCTATAACATCATCTAAATTATTAGTTTCATAGTAAGCATGTCCCTTTATAGCTTCTTTTATATAGTCTGGCATTTTTAGTTCTTCAGGTGCTATAAATACAAACTTAGTATTTTTGTATCTTGCCATAGCCTTAACTAAAGAATGTACAGTTCTTCCATATTTTAAATCACCACATAATCCTATTGTGTGATTTTCTAAAGTTCCTTTTAATGATTTTATAGTAAGTAAATCTGTAAGTGTTTGGGTTGGATGCTGATTTCCGCCATCTCCTGCATTTATAAATGGTACTTCTGTAAATTTTGATGCTTCTGTAGCTGCACCTGATTGAGGGTGTCTCATAGCTATTATATCAACATAACCAGATACTATTCTCATCGTATCACCTAAAGTTTCACCCTTTGATGCAGATGATGAGTTTGGCTCTGAAAAACCTACGACACGACCTCCTAGTCTGTTCATAGCAGATTCAAAACTTAATCTTGTTCTTGTTGACGGTTCGTAAAATAATGTAGCTAATAGTTTACCTTCACATATATGAGAATATTTTGACGGATTGTCAATTATTTTTTGAGCTAATTCTAATATTTCATCTATTTCTTCTATTGAAAAGTCTTCTGGTTGGATTAAATTTCTTGATTTTAACATCTTTCGTCCTCCTTTTTTAGCCTCTCTGAACTAAAATTAAAAGTATTTTTGTACTGTTAGTAGCTTATCACCTTTACCTTATCCTGTCAAGGTATTGCACAAATAATCATTATCTGGAAAGAATACTATTTAATAGTAATATTAATACAAATCCAAATCAAAATTTAAGATAATACAAAAACACTCTATATTGCATTTAACATATAATCATTTTAAGTTTCCTGATTAAATTAAATATAATATAGAGCATTTGTATTTATGTATTTATCAACTTGTTATAGTACAAATCGATTATAAGATTCTTTTTGCTGTAACAAATCTTGCTGTATAGTATGCTGAATTTATACTAGTTACACGAACTGTTTTTCCTGTTGATGGTGAATGTATCATATTACCCCCACCTACGTATATACCAACATGGCTAACAGAACCAGAACCATTAGTTGTAAAGAATACTAAGTCTCCTGGCTGTAAATTTGCCTTACTTACAGTTTGTCCATAATTAGATTGTGCCTTAGATGTTCTTGGTATCTTCTTTCCTACTGCATTTCTGTATACATATTGTGTAAATCCTGAACAGTCAAAAGTATTTGGCCCTTCTGCTCCCCAAACATATGGGCAACCTTGCTTAGAATAAGCCAAATTAAGTACAGCTTGAACTGCATTAGAGTTAGCTGTTGGCACATTTGAATTATTGTTTTGTTGATTGTCATTTGTATTGTTTTGTTGAGTGTTATTTGTGTTTGTAGAATCTCCATTTTGAGTAACATTTTGGTCTACTTGTGGTTCTTCTATTACTGGAGCTTTATCAGTTACATAAGATGATTTTACATATCCTTCTGTTTCTCCATCTTTAACTTTCAGCCAATCTCCATTTTCCTCTAAAACCAATAAAGAGCTTCCTTTTTCTAGCTCTCCAATTACTTCTGAATTTTCACTTTTATCTTTTCTTAAGTTTACTTTATCAGCGTTAGTATATCCTACCCCTTCAGATATATCTACATATCTAGTAGCTAACCAACCTTCGCCATCTTCAACTTTAACTTTAACCCATTCTCCTTGGATTCCTAGAACTGTAAATTCGTCTCCAGAATAAGCTATATTTTGAACTTGTCCTTCTTCTCTTATCTTTATAGCTACTCCATCTTTTATTCTTGCAACTTTATATTTTACTTCTTTATATTCACCTAAATTTAATTCAGTATTTGTTTTATCATCTTTATTTTGAGATGAATCATTTATTTCATCTGCATTTACAATGGAACTTACTGATAATGCCATAACTGATGCAAATACTGGTATTAATATCTTTTTCTTCACGATAAACCTCCTAAAATTTTCCCATAATTATCTTATGATTCTATTTTGTAGGTGAAGTGTACCTAAGGATAAAATACTAATACACAATACATTAATAAAAGCTCTATCTGTAACTTTTTTGTAAACCTCTTTATATAACTTTTATAGTATCATTATATTAATAAATAATAATTAATTAGTTTATCCAATATGTCACCTAAATATACATTATTTATTTAATTATATAATAGGAGTTTGTAAAAGTAAAGAATTTTGTACCTTTTGAAGCTAAAGTACGCATAAATATTGTTTTATGTGTTTTTTTGTGCGTTTTTATGTATCGTATATTTTTTAATAGAACTTCTATAAAGTTAGAAATATAGTGAATTTTTTAACTTGTTGTAAATAAAAAGTCACTCTTATAAGAGTGACTTTTAGACTATCGTTTTTTCAAATTTAATTATGGTTTTAATTTGTTATAGAATTTTATATCAACCTCTATTTTATCAGAATCTTTTGGAATCTTACCTATATATTCACAGTTTTCTTTATGTTCTTTTCTAAGCTTTTCAGGAGCATCTGCATATGTAAATGATATAAATGAAATTACTGCGATTCTAATAGGTTCTGAGTAATCTACTTCTTCTGGTAATACATTTAAATTAGAAATACTAGTTGAATTGACCTTTAAAAAAGTAATAGAAGATAATAAACATAAAATTAATGCCATTAAAATACCATTTTTGTATTTTTCATTAAACATATTTATTACCCTTTTTCTAATATCAGATTGTTTATGTAATCCAGCCACAAATTTATTTGAAATATTTGAACCTCTTCTCATCGCATTTATAATTGTTAGAGCATAATCTTGTTTTTCTTCTTCACTACGGTTCTTCAAAACTCTTTCATCACAATAAAGTTCACAATCTAAATCTATATGTTTGTCCATTATGTATACAAATGGATTAAACCAATATACTATTTTTAAAAATATCATTACATACTTTAGACAAAGATCTCTACTCTTAAAATGCATAAGTTCGTGTCTAAAAATCCAATTGAGTTCTTTTAAATTATACTCATGTGGTGGTAAAAGCACACATGAATCAAAAAATGCTGGTGTTTCAACTTCATAAGAATATTTTAATTTTATATCTTTTGTTATATTAAATTCTTTTAATATATCTTTGTAGAGATTTATTATTTCTTCATCCTCAACATCATAGGATAAATCATTTATCAAGTTTTTAAGTTTTATGTATTTAAAGAGAGTATGAATTAAATATATTACTACAGTTATTAGCCAAGCATATAATAAAATATTATTCTTTAAATTTGAAATATTATTAAAGCCTTCTAAATTTATGTTATTAATATTGATATTTTCTTTGCTTCTCAAGATGTTTATTGTAAAGGTATAGTATGTAAAAGGCAGCAATAGCTTAGTAACAACTATCATCCATATGTAATAATTAAATTTTTTACTAAATCTTTTGAATACATTTTTCTTGAAAATCAATATCAGAAAAATACTTAAATTACTTACTATAACAGTTCTAAAAATCCCATTCAAAATTGAATTAACCATACATTTTCACCTAGCTTACTTATTAGTATTTTATATATGAACTCACTTATTTTTAAGTTTTTCATATTTTCTATTGTTTTTGAAATTACAGAATAAACATCTATTTTGCTTGCTTATTATTTATTTTATATTTATATTTTTATTGTTTATTTATAGTTAGTTATAAATAATTTTTTTCTTCAAGCTGAAGACAGCATACGATGTCAGCCTCGGTCTCGTGTGCTCGGAGATGTATATAAGAGACATGTAATCTGGTGATTTGATGGATTTGATGATGTTGAATCAAGAAGTATCTTAGAAACTCCAAAACCTTATAAAAAA
>NZ_JAGWCS010000106.1:0-13731 GCF_020657705.1 Clostridioides sp. ZZV15-6598
TATTATTTATATATAACATTGTTGATACAATAGTTGATTTAATTAATATAAAAGCAAATCAACTTTAAAAACTTTAAGTGGATTTGCTTTTAATATATTTTTTTGTTAAATTAATTTGCTATTGATAGCTTCATTGGAGTAAAACGTATACCATTAACAATCTGTTCAACATTAGTATCTTTAAATCCTAATTTATGGTAAACTTCAACAGCATAAGGTGATGAATTGACGGTTACCTCAGTTAAATCATCTTTGCTTTCAGTACAATACTTTACACCTATAGCCATTAATTTTTTTGCCACCCCACGTTTGTGATAATTTTTATCTACAAATAACATACATATATGATTTAGGTCTCTGATAGCTAGAACCCCAATTAACTTTTCACAATCAAAACAGCCCCAAAAGAAAATAGACTTTTCTTTGACTTTTTCAATAATAGAGTTATATTCTATAAATTCATGGAATGACTTAATTCCCTCAGTACAATAATCTGGAGACTCAAATTCTTCAAATACATTCCAAATTAAATTTAATGCATTTCTAATATCATGTTCTTTTAATTCTCTTATTGAGTACTTTTCATACATTATAAACAACACCTCTATTATTAAAAATTTTTCTTATAATTATATACCTTAAATATATTTATTTCAATATAAATTATTTTATTAAATTTGAATTTAAAGATGCTTAATAAAATAATCTATATACAATATAGTTAGAATATAAAAATTTATTTAATTTTACATACACTTTAATAATAAAAATAAATTTTAAATAATTTAACATAAAATGAAAATATATATGACATATAAGTGTCATATATATAATGGTACAATAAAAATATACTATATATGAAAACTATTTTGTAAATAAAAAAGGAGAGACAATATGCAGATTATAGATATAAATTTAAACAATATTGACAATGAACATATATGTTGTGCAATTACTGAAAAAAAGGGAGAAAACTGTGTTTCTTCTAAAAAATCTTGGATGAAAAGTAATCTTGATAAAGGTCTTGTATTTAAAAGGTTGGATGAAAGAGGTAAAGTTTTTATAGAATATATTCCAGCAGAAAATGCATGGTGTCCTATTACTGCAAATAATTATATGTATATTAATTGTTTTTGGGTATCTGGAAAATTTAAAGGACAAGGATATTCTAATTTATTACTACAAAAATGTATTGATGATGCAAAATTAAAAGGAAAATATGGGCTAGTTGTACTTTCATCTGAAAAAAAATTACCTTTTTTATCTGATTCTAAATATCTAAGATATAAAGGATTTTATCTGGCAGATACATCAGAACCAAGTTATGAGTTATTGTATTTTCCATTTACTGATAATGCGCCTATTCCACGCTTTAAAGATTGTGTAAAACAAAGCAAACCAAATGAGAATGGTATAGTTTTATATTACAGTAATCAGTGTCCACATACTGCAAAGTATGCTCCTATTTTGAAAAAAATTGCGAATGATAGAGGTATTGAAGTAAATCTTATAAAATTTGAAACAGCAAAAGAAGCACAAAATGCTCCTGCGCCATTTACTACATATAGTCTTTTTTTCAATGGAGAATTTATAACTAATGAGATACTTTCTGAGAAAAAAATCGAAAAATTTTTAGATAGTAAAGGTTTTTAAAACTCAATTAAAATAAGATATAAATATTGTAATTTTAAATTGTGATATTTTATGATTTAATGTATTTTAGATGTTTACTAAATTGATATATGATAATATAAAATAGTATCAGGAGGTGATGAATATGAAAAGACTCTTTAAACAGATTAAAATATATATAAACGATAATAGAAAGACTATTGTTGTATCTGATTAAGAGTTCTTTGATAACAATGATAGTCTTTCTCTTAAAAAGGAGAAAAAATGATATTAAAAACAAAAAGATTAACTTTAATTCCACTATCACTTCGTCAACTTGAACTTTGGACTTCCAACAATGCAGAATTAGAAAAGGAATTGGATTGCATTTATTGTGCAGAACCAATGATTGGTTTTTTTTATGATATTGTAAAAGAACAATTAAATATTGCTAAAAAAGATGAAAAAAATATATTGTTTTATACATTTTGGTTTATTATGTTAAATGAAAACCGTACAATTATAGGATTAGCCGATTTTAAAAATGTACCAAATTCTTATGGTGAAATTGAGATTGGTTATGGATTAGGTGAGGATTATAAAAAACAAGGATATATGACAGAAGCTGTTAAAAAGATATGTAGCTGGGGATTAAGTCAACCAAATGTTTCTTCTGTGATAGCTGAAACTGATGATTACAATACCGATTCACAAAATGTTTTATTAAGATGTGGTTTTAAGTTATATCGTAACTCAGATACAAAATGGTGGAAATTAACAATTTAGAAAATATTTCCAAAAATTTATAAATAATATTGACAAACTACTAAAAATAAATTATTATATAAAACAATAAGAAAATAAATTGAAATCCTATGAAAAAGAAAGTAGCATAAAAGGATTTGATAGAGAGCTAGGGATGGTGGAAGCCTAGTAATGAATTTTATTGTGAATAGAGCTTTGGAGGAAGTTACCAGAATTAGTAGTATGGTAATTGGTGAGTCTCGCCTTAAGAGATTAGAGTGGGTAAGATTATCTTATCAATTAGAGTGGTAACGCGGGTGTATATTCGTCTCTTGGTCTTTGACCAAGAGGCTTTTTTAATTTTAAATATACATTTGCAAATACTTTTTAATTTATAAGAATTATTATAATTATAATTTTACCAATAAGAGTGGTACCGCGGAAATTCGCCTCTTAGCATTATCAATGCTAAGGGGCTTTTTATTGTAAGTTAGATAGTTTTAAATTTATATATTATCAAATGATTATTAAATAATAATATTAATCTAAAAAAATAATTCGAAATATTCTTAAAATAATTATAAAACGGAGGGAATAAAATGAGTAAAATAAAAGCTGGAATTATTGGAGCAACTGGATATGTTGGTGTAGAATTACTAAGATTATTAATAAATCACGAAGAAGTAGAAGTTACAGCTATAGGTTCAAATTCATATATTGGCAAAAATATCGTTGATATATACCCAAGCATAGGTTATGAAAACAGTATGATGTGTATAGAGAACGAAAAAGTCATTGATATGTGTGATATTGTATTTACGGCTCTTCCACATGGGGTAAGTGAAAAATTTGCAATAAAAGCAATTGAAGCCAAAAAGAAAGTCATAGATTTAGGTGCAGATTTCAGAATAAAAGATGAAGAAATATATAGTAAATGGTATGGAGTATCTTTTATAGATAAAATTTTACACAAAAAAGCTGTATATGGATTAAGTGAGATATATCAAGAAGATATAAAAAATGCAGATATAGTTGCAAATCCAGGATGTTATCCTACTAGTATTTCTTTACCATTGATGCCATTATTAAGTTCTAAACTAATAAAAAATAATAATCTAATAATTGACTCTAAATCGGGTCTTACAGGAGCTGGTAGAGAGTTATCGACAAGTAGTCATTTTACAGAAGTTAATGAGAATATAACTGCATATAAAATAGGAAAACATAGACATACTCCAGAAATAGAACAAAATCTAAGTGAAGCGTATAAAGAAAATGTAGATGTAGTTTTTACACCAAATCTAATTCCAGTAAATAGAGGGATATTATCAACTATATATTGCACAAAAGAAGAAGATGTATCCATAGATGATATACATAAAAAATTAACTGATTATTATGAATATAAAGATTTTGTAGAAATACTACCATTAGATAAGATAACATCTTTAAAAAATGTTATATATTCAAATAAATGTGTAATATCAGTACATGAAAATAAAGATACATTAATAATCTGTTCAACTATAGACAATATGATTAAAGGAGCAGCAGGGCAAGCCATACAAAATATGAATATAATGTTTGGAATCGAGGAGACTACAGGATTAAAGCATATTGCACCATCATTTTAAGAATAGAAAAATACTAAACTCATATAAGTAGGAGGATAAAAATGGAGATTATAAAAGGTGGAGTTACAGTTCCAGAAGGGTTTGTTGCTTCAGGAATTCACTGTGGCTTGAGAAAAAATAAAGAAAAGAGGGACTTAGCTTTAGTTTATTCAGATATTTTATGTGATGCAGCAGCAGTAGTTACTCAAAATAAAGTTAAAGGAAATCCAGTTTATGTAACACAGGAGCATATTAAAAATGGAAAAGCACAAGCGATTATAGTGAATAGTGCTAATGCTAACACCTTTAATGGAAAAGAAGGTCTTATAAATGCATATAAAATGGCTAAATTTACTAGTGAAAAATTAAATATCAAAGAAGAGGATGTTTTGGTTGCTTCTACTGGTGTTATAGGAAAACCATTAAATATAGATTTAATAGAAAAAAATATGGATGAGTTAGTGAGTAATCTCAGTAAACAAGGTCATATTGGAGCAAGAGAAGCGATTATGACAACTGACATTATAAAGAAAGAAATAGCAGTAGCAATAATGTATGGAGATAAAAAAATAACTATTGGAGGTATGGCAAAAGGTTCAGGAATGATACATCCTAATATGGCAACAACATTGGGATTTATAACGACAGATGCAAATATCGATAGCGTTCTCTTAAAAGAAGCTCTAAAGAGCGCAGTTGATAAAAGTTTCAATAGAGTTAGTGTAGATGGAGATACAAGTACTAATGATATGGTAATGATTTTGGCAAATGGAAAAGCGAAAAATGAGAGAATGGATGAAAAAGATGAGCATTATCAAGTATTTTTAAGTGCACTTACATATGTTTGTATAGAACTTGCTAAACTTGTTGCTAAAGATGGAGAAGGATGTACAAAATTAATTGAATGTTATATAAATGGAGCACTAAGCGAAGAACATGCAGTAAAATTAGCCAAAACAGTTATATCTTCTTCCTTGGTAAAGACAGCTGTATTTGGAGCTGATGCAAATTGGGGAAGAATATTGTGTGCTCTAGGTTATGCGGGTGAAGAAATAGATATGGAAAAAGTCGATATTATTTTTGAAAGTATGAAAGGATACATAGAAGTATGTAAGCAGGGAAATGGGTTAGATTTTAATGAAGAAAAAGCGAAAAAAATTCTTGAAGATGATGAAATAAGTATATTAGTAGATTTGAACATGGGAAATGCTAGAGGAAATGCATGGGGATGTGATTTAAGTTATGATTATGTAAGAATAAATGGAAGTTATAGAAATTAGGAGGAAACACTTAATGATTGATATAGAAAAAGCAAATACACTTATAGAAGCTTTACCATATATAGAGAAGCATCAAGGCAAAACTATTGTAGTTAAGTATGGTGGAAGTGCAATGAAAAAAGATGGTTTAAAAGAATCTGTTATGGAAGACCTTGTGCTTATGAGTTATGTTGGAATCAATATAGTTTTAGTACATGGTGGAGGAGCAGAAATCAATAAAATGCTCGCTAAAGTAGATATAGAAAGTAAATTTGTAAATGGGCTTAGATATACAGATGAAGAAACTATGGAAATTGTAAAAATGGTTTTAGCTGGGAAGGTAAATAAAGATTTGGTAAATAAGATACATACAAAAGGTGGAAGAGCAGTAGGGCTTTGTGGGATAGACAATAATATGATTTTATGTGACCCATATAAAAATTATGAACTAGGATTTGTTGGAGAAATAAAGAAAGTAAATGTTGAACTTATAGAATCTTGTTTAAAATCAGGATATATTTCAGTAATTGCAACTATTGGAGTTGGAGATGATGGAGAGACTTATAATATAAATGGAGATACAGCAGCATCAGCTATAGCTAAAGAATTAAATGCAGATAAGTTGATACTTCTTACTGATGTGCCAGGTCTTTTAAGAGATCCAGATGAAGAAAAGTCATTGATAACAGAAGTTATACTAGATGATGTTGATAAGTTATTTGATGAAGGCATAATTACTGGTGGCATGATACCTAAAATACATGGATGTGTAGACGCTTTGAATAATGGGGTAAATAGAGTCCATATTTTAGATGGAAGAGTTCCTCATTCTATAATAACAGAGTTATTTACTGATAGTGGAATAGGCACATTAATAAGAAAAGATAATGAATAAGAGGATAAGTTAAATATAAAAAAGATTATAAACTTAAGTGAGGATGATAAAAATGAAGATAAATAACAATAGTATAGTTTCAAAATGGGAGGAATATTTCATAAATACATATAGCCAACCTGATTTTATTATAGACTATGGCGAAGGTAGTTGCTTTTTTGATACTAAAGGCAATAAATATATAGATTTTACAAGCGGATACGGAGTATCCTCTCTTGGATATAGTAATAATAATCTAAAAACTGCTTTAAAGGAGCAAGTGGACAAATTATTACATACGTCAAACTTATATTTCAATGGTCCAGTATTGTCTATAGGAGAAAAAATAATTAATACAAGTGGATTAGATAAAGTATATTTTTGCAACTCTGGAACAGAAGCAAATGAAACTGCTTTTAAAATAGCAAGAAAGTACAGTAGTGATAAATATGGTGAGGGAAGAGGGACAATCATAAGTTTAAAGGATTCTTTTCATGGTAGAACAATGATGTCTTTGATGGCAACTGGTATGGATAAGTACCATAAATATTTTTATCCACTTCCCGAAGGATTTAAATATGTAGAAAAAAACGATATTGAAGATTTTAAAAATAATATTGATTCAACTGTTTGTGCAGTAATTCTTGAAGCAGTTCAAGGCGAAGGTGGAGTTAATGTTCTTGAAAAAGATTATATTTTAGAACTTGTAAAAATATGTAAAGAAAAAGACATAGCAGTAATTTTTGATGAAGTTCAATGTGGTATAGCAAGAACAGGTAAACTTTTTGGATATGAATATTTTGATGTAAAACCAGATATTGTTACAATTGCAAAAGGTTTAGGCGCAGGAATACCAATAGGAGGAGTATTAGTAAATGAAAAATTTTCAAAAGTTTTAGGTAAAGGAGATCAAGGTACAACATTTGGAGGTAATTTATTAGCTATGGTGGCAGCTTCTGTTGTGTTAGATGAAATATCTAAAGAAGGATTTTATGAAGATGTGTTAGAAAAAGGGGATTATATAAGAAAATCTATTGAAAATTTTAATAGTACAATCGTAGTAAAGACAAAAGGTATAGGCTTGATGATAGGAATCGAAACTACTATTGAATCTAGCGTTATAGAAGAAAAAGCTAGAAAAAAAGGATTACTTATTTTGACTGCTGGAAAGAATGTACTTAGATTTTTACCACCTTTAACAATTAGTTATAATGAGATAAATGAAGCTCTTGAAATTTTAAAAGATATACTACTAGAAGTTAATTAAGTTCTCAAAAGATATATTATTAGGATAAGAATGAAGGTATATAAAAATATATGAAACTAAAGATTGAGTAGCATTTAAATAAATTTACAAAAAGGGGAAAATCAATATGAATAATATAAGTTTAAAAGGAAAGAGTTTTTTAACATTAAAGGATTTTACAAAAGAGGAAATTAGATATTTATTAACTTTATCTAGTTATTTAAAAACTAAGAAGAAGGTTGGTATAAAAGGGGATTTATTGCAAGGTAAAAACATAGCATTATTGTTTGAAAAGACATCAACAAGAACTAGATGTTCGTTTGAGGTAGCTGCTCATGATGAAGGTGCTCATGTAACTTATCTAGGTCCTAATGATTGTCATATGGGTAAAAAAGAATCTGTATCTGATACAGCAAAAGTTTTAGGAAGATTTTATGATGGTATAGAATTTAGAGGATTTAAGCAGGAAACAGTTGAAAGTCTAGCAAAATACTCTGGAGTACCTGTTTGGAATGGTCTTACAGATGAATATCATCCAACTCAAATACTTGCAGATTTTCTAACAGTAATTGAAAATGTAGATAAAGATTTAAATAAAGTTAAATTTGTGTATGTTGGGGATGCTAGAAATAATATGGGTAACTCATTGATGATAGGATGTGCTAAAATGGGAATTCATTTTGTAGCACTTGCTCCTAAAGAACTTTGGCCAAATGAAAAGTTAGTTGAAGGTATGAAAGAAATAGCTAAAAAGTCTAAAGGAGATATATTGTTAACTGAAAATATTGATGATGTAAAAGGTGCTGATGTTATATATACAGATGTGTGGGTTTCTATGGGAGAAGAAGAACAGTATGAAGCTAGAATAAATCAACTTAAGGATTATCAAGTGAATATGGATATGATAAAGAAAACTGAAAATGAAAATGTTATATTTTTACATTGTCTCCCAGCTTTTCATGATTTAGAAACTAAAGTCGGTCAAGAAATTTATGAGAAGTTTGGATTATCAGAATTAGAGGTTACTGATGAGGTATTTAATTCCAAGTATTCAAAAGTATTTGAGGAGGCAGAAAATAGAATGCATACTATAAAGGCTGTTATGGTTTCTACTATGACTGATGTAAATATGAATAATAATTTAATATAAATACTTTTGAATCTAGGTTTATGTTTTGATAAAAGTCATAAATATTCTAAATATATTATTAAAAATCCTCATTATATGTTAAAATAACTTATGTATCAACAAATTAAGAGGGAGGATTTGAGATATGAAAAAAATCATATTACTTTTAACAACTTTTTTATTAGCAATATCTTTGACAGCATGTTCAAGTGCAAAACCAGAAGATACAATCAATAATTTTTTTAGTAGTGCAAAGAAATTTGACTTTGAAGGTATGAACAAAGTTATGGAAAATAATGATGAAAAATATAAGGATATACTAAAAGAATTAGAAACAGAAGACCCAAGTACACAGTATGTTTTAGATTATCTAAAAAATAATGCATCTAAAATAACATACACAATAAAAGATAGTGAGATTAAAGATAATAATGCAAAAATTCAAGTAGAGTGTAAGTTTGTAGATTCAACACCATTACTTAAAGAAATAGTGGCTGAAGCATTTACAAAGATGCTTGGCATGAGTTTTTCAGGTCAAGATTTAACAGATGAGAAAACAACTGAAATGTTAGTGTCAATTATGAAAGAAAAGCAAAAAAGTGTTGAAGAAACTTTTGTAACAAAAACTGTAGAATTTGAATGTACTAAGAAAGATAATAAATGGATAATAAGTTCAGCTAATGATGCGCTGGCTGATGTATTATTATCTAATCTTGTTACAGCAGGAGAAGAATTTTCTAACTCTATGAGTTAAATTGAATATTAAATTAGAACTATAAGAAAAAATGAATAGATAATATTTATAAGGGATATCAGTTTTGGTATCCTTTATATTTTTTAAAGTAAATTAGATAAAAATCAATAGAAATGTTAAAAAATAAGTTGAATATTTATTGCCATTACTAGAAAGATATCGACAGTATAGTGTATATGATTTAAAATGAGATAATTATAAATTGAATAAAATGTATGATTATAAGTAAGGTATATAGCTAATGGAAATGATGGATTTGATATTCTTGATGAGGCATCTTTATATATAAATAGAATTAGAAGGTAGCAATTAGAGTTAGTTGCTACCTTCTTCATGTTTATTTTCATTTTTTTAATACATCAGAATAGAGAATATTATCATAAAATTATTTTAGATTAAGATTATCTAGTATTTTTAAAAATATTTTTACTGCAATATCTAAATCATCCACAGTAACATTTTCATTAGGATTATGACTTATGCCTTCAGTACATCTTATAAATACCATACCTATATCAGTTATATTATCCATTTCTTGAGCATCATGACCAGCACCACTATAAATATAAAATGGGTTGAGATTTAAATCCACAAAACTTTTTTCTATAACTTTTGTTATTTTATCAGAACATGGTACAGGAACATTTTCAAAAGAAAGTTCACTTGTATAATTAAGTTTTCTATTTTTACATATACTAGTTATTTCATCAAATATTTTTATTACTGAAGTATCAAGAATTTCTTGTGAACACGAGCGGACGTCAAGTGTAAATTCGACCCTGTCAGGAACTACGTTTGATGATGATGGATAGAAATTCATCTTTCCAACTGTAGCAACTAAATCAGGAGTTATCTTAGCTATATTTTCAACTGCTAATACACATTCACAAGCACAACATCCAGCATCAAATCGCATATCCATTGGTAGTGTTCCAGCATGACCAGATTTACCATTTACTGATATTTTAAAACTTTTAAATCCTGTAATACTTGAAACAATTCCAGCAGAAAGGGAGTTATTTTCTAATACAGGTCCTTGTTCGATATGGAATTCTAAATAAGCATCAATATCTTTTCTAGGGTGTAAGTTTATTAAATTTTTGGTATCAAATCCAAATTTTGTTACAGCTTCTTCAAGTGTAATTCCATTTTCATCAACAGATTTGAGTAGTTCTTTTTTAAAAGTACCAGCAAAAACTTTACTTCCCATCAAAGATGTTTCAAATCTTGTTCCTTCTTCTTCAGCAAATGCAACCAATTTAATATTAAATGGATAAGATTTATTATTACTTATAGCTTCTTCAAGTCCAATTAGAGGAACAATTATTCCTAGCATTCCATCAAATATACCTCCACATTTTACACTATCTTGATGAGATGCAACTACTAACGTAGGAGCATTTAAGAAAGGAGATTTATATGTACCTATAACATTTCCAATATCATCAATTTCAACATTAAGATTTAAACCTTTCATCCAAGAACTTATCAATTCAATTGATTTTTTATGCTCATCAGTTAATATAAGTCTTGTAAGACCTGTTGTTGTTGAACTTATTTTTCCTAATGTTTGTAAATAATCCATACATCTTTGTCCTAACATATGTACCCTCCTAAAAATATAATTTTTATTATGCGACTACTAATTTTGATGATTATAACCTGTAAATTCAATTTTTCTATATAAAATGGCAAAATAGCTGCATTTAAATAAAAAAATAGAGTTTATTATTACATTACCATCTATTTGCCACCAAAATCTTTTTCGATAGCAAATTATCGTACAAGATTCTCTAAAATATCTATTGTTTCACTTTCTATTTTATTTGTAACATATGAATATGTATACATAGTAGTTGATAATTGGCTATGCCCTAATCTTTGTTGTATATATTTTATATTATTTCCATTTTCCAACCTTAATTTTTTGCTTTTTCTGCTTTAATTTTTATACTTTTTTTTTCTTACCATCTACTATACCTGCATCAAAATATTAATACCATTTCTTACTCCACATTTCATAAAAAGTTCTCCTCTCAAAATTAAATAATGTGGTTAAAGTAAAATGCTTCAACTATATTATAACAATTATATATATTATAAAGAATAAGATTATAAGAAAATAATTTATTCCAATGTTATTTAATGTCATTAATTGAGTAGAAATAGTTTGTACTTTTGACAACGTATAATACATATATATAATAGTTTATAGCGGTGATGATAAAGTATCAACAGACATTTTAGGACTATATTACAAGAGAGCAAAAGAAAGTTGGCCAGTTACAGATATAAAAGACTATAAGCCACACCAAACACAAAATATGTATGTAGTTGGTGAGTACCTTGCAATAAAATGAAAGAAATGAGTAAGACTACAGGAAAAAAGTTTACTCAGATATATAACAATGATGTATTGTTAACAATGGATAAGGTTAGAGAATTTGTAAAAGTAAAATTATAAAAGTAGTTAGATAAGAAATCTTGTTTTTTAAGTAGCCATTTTTAGGGAAAGGGAAACTTTTTTTAAAATATAATGTAATTATAAAGATAAAATAATGCTTTTATAAATTTTAAAACATAAAATATAAATTTTTTCTAATAATATATTTACCAAAATAATGCAACATATCTTATATTATAGCTATATAAATCATATAAATCAATACTTAGACAAACAAATAGAGGCGTTTTAAAAAATAACAGGTTTATAATACAAAACTATTTTAAGCTCCCTTTCCCTAAAATAGGAGATTTTTATTATTATTTAATAATGATTATTAATATTTAAGCTAATATTCAAGAATTATTTAAAAATATTTAAGTTTTAAAGCCTAGTTTATAATAACATTATAAAAAGAAAAGTCTTATATTCTGTAATAATCAAAACTTTAGGCTTTGATTAAAATAGTTTTGGATAGGGTGGTCTAATGTATAACTTACTGGCTGTAGACAATAATGTTGATATTATCAAATTTATTTTTCGAATAGAGCTTTTAATTTATATTCATATTAAACTGCTAAAGATGTAATTATAATAGTAAAAAATATAGCTTTGGATTGTATAATTTTAGATATTTATCTTTATACAATAAATCAAAAATCAAATGAGATATAAAATAAAGTATATAGCCTAAGATAATTTATTTTAAAGTATAAAAATGTTGGATTTAGTTAGTAAGCATGTTTAAATAGTTTTATCAAATATATATATGAAAATATCTTACTAGACACATAAGAATGTCGTGTGAAATTTGAAGTGTATAGATTAAATAAAAAATATATACAAAGAATAAAGGAAATGGATTTAAAATTATTAAAGTTTCTCATAATGGTAAAGAAATACCCTTATAAAATATACTCAAGATATTTGTTAGATTCTTTATAGAAAAAATAATGATATTTAGGAGAGATTGTAATGCAAATTGATGTATTGATAATTGATGGAGACAAGAGTAATTCTCAAGAATTGAAAAATTTTTTAGAAGGAAAAGGGCTAAATGTATATTTAGCATATAATTGTAAAGAAGCTATTGGAAAGATATTTAACCAGAAATTTGATTTAATATTTTTAGAGATAATTTTAATTGATGGCGATGGATGGGATTTTTGTAAAAAAATTAGAAATGTAACTACTTGCCCAATTATTCATATGACTAACATAAGTGAAGAGCAAAGCATTTTAAATGCTTTAAATTCTGGTGGAGATGATTATTTAATAAAGCCTTTAAATTTAGAAATATTATATGCAAAAATTAAAGCTATTTTAAGAAGAGTGAATTTATATGTAAATAATAATGAAAATAACATAAAACTAGAAGAATATAATAGAACTACTGGTGTAATAAAATTAGAAAATAAAATGATAAAATTAACTCCAACAGAAAATAGGTTGTTAAATTACTTTATAGAGAATGCTGAAAAGACTTTAACTATTAAAGAGATATATGAACATGTATGGAATAATGAATATTTAGATGATAATTATAGTGTAGTAGTTGCTGTGAATGGATTGAGAAAGAAAATAGAAAAAGATTATAAAAATCCTCAAAAGATTATAACAATAAGAGAGATAGGATATTATTTTAGTAAGGTATAAGATTTTATAAGTAGAATGATAAGGAATAGATAATAAGTTAGTATATGATAAGAGTTTCTATCCTATATGATATATTTGTAAGATTAGATTTTTTTGAAGTAAAAGGACAATTAAAATCAAGACATAGTGATTTATCAGATTGTAGAAATATGTGGATAGTAGAGGATTTAGCATATCCACATATAGAAATTGACAATTAGAGGTAGCAACTAATAATAGTTGTTACCTCTAATTGTCAATTTCTATTATATAGATTTATTTTTTATATAGTTATGTATTTCTTTCTAATTAAATAATAAGATACCATTGTTATAGTAGCTACTAATATTATTGCTAATATTGTAATATCTAATCTTCTTGTGAATAAACCTATTGCTATATCTTCAAGACCTATTACATAGC
>NZ_JAGWCS010000107.1:0-13710 GCF_020657705.1 Clostridioides sp. ZZV15-6598
GTATAATACGATTGTTCTGAGAGAAATGGGAAATAGGCTTATATTTTGTAGAAATGTCCATAAAAATGTATTTTTTTAATTTTATTTATATTAATTAACAAATCATTACATATAAATTTAAAAATTATAAATTTCAATAGGGGTATATTAAAATAAAGTCTAATTTCATGAACTAAAAATATCATTAAATATGGAGGGACTTTAATGTATTGGAAAAGAGCATTAAGTATATTAACAGTAGGAGTAGTTATTTGTGGTTTAGCAATAGGTTGTTCAAAAAAAGAAGAAAAGAAAGTTATTACAGTAGCAACAGGAGCAAAATATTATCCATTTAATTTTAGAGAAGATGGAAAAATGCAAGGTTTTGAAATTGATATATGGAATGAAATTGGCAAAAGATTGGATTCTGAAGTTAAATATGAAGTAAACAATGGGGATACAGGCGGATTACTTGGTATGGTAGATAGTGGTAAAGCAGATACAGCAGCTCAACAAATAAGTATAACACCAGAAAGGGAAGAAGTATATGATTTCACAGTACCATATGCTTATAATCCTTTAATGATAACTATTAGACCTGAAGATAAAGATAAGATAAAAAGTCTTGAAGATTTAAAAGGCAAAAAAGTTGAGGTTGGTGCAAACTCATCTGAGAGAGCCATAATGGAAGAAAAAAATAAAGACAATTCAATGGAATTAGTGTTTAATGATGGAGCAGATTCATATGAAAGTCTTGAACTTGGAAGATCTGATGCAAGAATAATTTCTGTTTCAGCTACAGCAGCTAGAAATAAAAAAGCGGGTTCAAACTTTATAGCTGTTGGAGAACCTATCTATGAAGAGATAAATGCATATCCATTTAAAAAAGATGAAAAATCAAAAGAATTAAAAGCTAAAGTTGACGAAGTAATAACAGCTATGAGAAAAGATGGAACTCTTACTGAAATTTCTAAAAAATGGTTTGGGGAAGATATAACAATTGAGAGATAGGTGAATTTTATGAGTTTAGATATATCATTTATGTTTAAAATTCTGCCAGAAATATTTATAGCATCTAAAGAAACAATAATAATTGCTTTGATATCTCTAGCACTATCTTTAGCAATAGCAATTGTAATGGCATTGATAAGCTATAATGAAGTTAAAGTATTAAATCAAATTGTTAAAGTGTATACATCAATTTTTAGAGGGACACCATTGCTAGTTCAATTGTATGCATTATATTTTGGATTACCAAGAGCTATTCCAGCACTTGTAGATATGTCTCCATTTACTGCAATAATAATTGCTTTATCAGTAAACATGTCAGCATATATGTCAGAAACTATAAGAGGAGCTATTTCCTCTGTTGATAGAGGACAATATGAAGCAGGGGCTTCTATAGGACTTACAAATGTACAAATATTTAGAAGAATAGTTATGCCACAGGCTATAAGAGTAGCTATACCTGCATTGTCTAATAACTTTGTAGATTTAATTAAGGGTTCATCATTAGCTTTTACTATAGGGGTAATAGAAATAATGGCAACAGCAAATTACAATGGTGGTAGTAAATATAAATATCTAGAAGCTTTCTTAGTAGCAGGATTTGTGTATTGGTTTATATTATTTGTATTTGGATTTATTCAAAAGAAAATAGAAGAAAAACTAAATGCTGCATATTAATAATAATATTACATAATAAAATAAAAGCTATTTAAATATAACAAACTATATTTAAATAGCTTTTATTATTTTATTATAAATAAAATTTAATATATAGTGTTTAATTATAGAAATATATAAATTATATCTTTAAAAAAATAATCTGAAAATTTGTAACCAAATTGTAATAAAATGGTAGTTATTTAGCATAAAATGATGTATCATAGAGTTATATTATAAAATTTATAAAATAGGATTTTTATAAGAAAACTGCTGACTTTTGGTATTTAAGGTGAGTAGTTAAATTATGTTTAGGAGGGGTAGATTTTGTTACAAAAAGTATTATGGAAATTTTCAAAGCTGGTTTTAGGTCTATTTATATGTTCAATTGGTATAGTATTGACGATAAATTGTAACCTTGGTTTATCTCCTTGGGATGTGTTTCATCAAGGTCTTTCAAATCATGTAGGAATAACTATAGGGACTGCCTCTATAATTGTAGGCTCTATAGTAGTTATAGCTGATGTTATTCTTGGTGAAAATGTAGGATGGGGAACTGTATTTAATATGTTATTAATTGGTTTTTTTATGGATTTACTTCTATATACTAACTTAATTCCAAAGACTGATAGTATATTAATAGGAATAATTATGTTGATTTTAGGTTTGGGACTTGTAGCTCTTGGAATGGTATTTTATATGGGAAGTGGTCTAGGAAGTGGACCTAGAGATGGTTTGATGGTTGCTCTTCAAAAGAAAACAGGCAAATCACTTAACTTAATAAGAGGAACTATAGAAGTTGGTGCATTAATAGTTGGATTTTTCTTAGGTGGAAAAGTTGGTATAGGGACTATAATAAGTGCATTTGGTCTAGGATATCTTACACAAATACTATTTAATTTGTTTAAATTAGATTGTAGTAAAATTAAACATAGATTTATAATAGATGATATAAAATTTATAAAATTGTATATGAGTGGAGATAAAAAACCTGCTACTCAAAATATGGTCAAATAGTTTAATAAAGAATTAATTAAAAGCCTATAGTAATTATAAAATAAGAATTTTCTTGTAAATATATAAATTTTCAAATATTAAAAGATATGGATTGCTAAAAAACTATAAAATATAGATTTTTAGCAATTTTTTATTTGCTTAACATATTCTAAGACTTTAAAAGCTTTTATATATGTTATATGAATCGATTTATTTATAATTAGAGATACTAAACTTTATAGATATTAATATAAACACATTCAAATTGTGTATTTTCAAAGCCTTTAAAACACTTGTATTTATTCTAACTAAAAAAATAAAAAAATTAGCAAAAAAGTATTGTATTATATCCAAATTTTATATATAATTACCTATGTTGTTTACAAATTTTAAACTCAATGTTTAGTAAACAAAATGTTTAGTAAAATAAAACAAAAACTAGGAGGTGCAACATGGATATAGGTGAAAAGATAAAAAGATTAAGAACAGAAAAACAACTGACCCAGGAAGAGTTAGCTAATAGATGTGAATTGTCAAAAGGATTTATTTCTCAACTAGAAAATAACTTAACATCACCATCCATAGCTACCCTTATAGATATACTTGAAATATTAGGTACAAATTTAAGGGAATTTTTTAATGAAATAGATGACGAAAGAATTAGTTTTACAAAAGAAGACATGTTTGAAACTGAAGACGAAGACTTAAAATATAAATTAAAGTGGTTAATTCCAAATTCACAAAAAAATGAAATGGAGCCAATAATAATAACATTGTATCCAGGTGGACAATATAAAGAAGAAAAGCCACATGAAGGTGAAGAATTTGGATATGTATTAGCAGGTTCAATATATGTTCATATAGGCGAAAAGAAAAATAAGGTAAAAAAAGGAGAAAGCTTTTACTTTAGACCAAGAGCAAATCACTATATATCGAACGAAGGTAAGACGACAGCAAAAGTGATTTGGGTAAGTACGCCACCATCATTTTAGAATAGAGGTGTTTAATAATTGGTAGAAAATATAATAGAATTAAGAGATATATCTAAGCATTATGAAGAACTTACTGTTTTAGATAATTTCAATTTAGATATAAAGAAAAATGAGTTTTTAACTTTACTTGGGCCAAGTGGATGTGGAAAGACCACTACATTAAAAATAATAGCAGGGTTTGAGTATGCTGATGATGGTAAAGTTTTATTTGAAGGGAAAGAAATAAATAATTTACAACCATATGAAAGACAAGTAAATACAGTCTTTCAAAAATATGCTTTATTTCCACACATGGATGTATATGAAAATGTAGCTTTTGGCTTAAAAATAAAAAAAACTCCAAAAGATATAATAGATACTAAAGTAAAAGAAATTTTAAAACTTGTTGCATTAGAAGGATTTGAAAGACGACAAGTAGATTCATTAAGTGGAGGTCAACAACAAAGAATTGCAATAGCAAGAGCTTTAGTAAATGAACCAAAAGTATTGTTGTTAGATGAGCCACTTGGAGCATTAGATTTAAAATTAAGACAAGAAATGCAAATAGAATTAAAAAGAATTCAAAAAAAATTAGGAATAACATTTGTATTTGTAACTCATGACCAAGAAGAAGCTCTTACTATGTCAGATACTATTGTTGTAATGTATAAAGGTAAAATACAACAAATGGGGACACCTCAAGACATATACAATGAGCCTAAAAATTCATTTGTAGCGAAGTTTATAGGTGAAAGTAATATATTTGATGGAATTATGATGGAAGATTATAAAGTAAATTTCTGTAATAGAGAGTTTGAATGTGTAGATAAAGGATTTGAAAAAAATGAAAATATAGAAGTAGTAATAAGACCAGAAGATATAAAAATGGTAAAGCCAGAAGAAGGAATGTTAAAAGGAAAAGTTACATCTACAGTATTTAAAGGAGTGCACTATGAAATAGAATTAAATGAAAATGGAAGATTGTGGATACTTCATAATACTAAAAATGCTGAAGTTGGAGTAGAACTAGGCATGGACATATATCCAGAAGACATCCATATAATGAGAAAAGAGAGTAACTAATATGAAGAAGAAATCTTTTTTAGCATATCCATATGTAGTTTGGAGTGCGATATTTGTAATAATTCCTTTAATACTAGTAGTATTTTTCAGTTTTACAAAAGACTCAAGTACAGGTTATGCGTTTACACTTGAGAATTATAAAGAAGTAATAGACCCTATATATATTAAAGTATTTGCTCGCTCTATTCTTTTAGCAGGAGTAGCTACATTGATATGTCTTATAGTTGGTTATCCAGTGGCATATATAATTTCAAAAGCTCATGTAAGTAGAAGAGGTTCATTAATACTGTTGTTTATTCTTCCTATGTGGATGAATTTTCTTTTAAGAACATATGCATGGGTGGCCATATTAGGAAAAAATGGACTTTTAAATACGTTTTTAGGATGGTTTGGAATACAGCCATTAGCAATTTTGTATACTAATGTTGCTATACTTTTAGGTATGGTATATAACTTTTTACCATTTATGGTTCTTCCAATATATACAGCACTTTCAAAGATGGATAATGATTTAATAAATGCTGCTCATGACTTAGGTGCAAATAACATGACAGTATTTAGAAAAATTATATTTCCTTTGAGTTTACCTGGTGTAATGTCTGGAATAACTATGGTATTTATGCCAGCAGTTACTACTTTTGCAATATCAAGACTGCTAGGTGGAGGTAAAATAATGCTAGTTGGAGATTTGATTGAACAACAATTCACTGTTGTTGGAGATTGGAACTTTGGCTCAGCTATATCAATATTTATGATGATAGTGATATTAATATCCATGTCGATAATGTCAAAATTTGGAGATGAATCTGACAAAGAAGGTGGTGGGTTACTATTTTAAAATTAAAGAAAATAACTTCTAATATATATTTAGCATTAGTATTCTTATTTTTGTATGCACCCATATTTGCCTTAGTGCTATTTTCTTTTAATGATTCAAAATCAATGGCAAGATGGAATGGATTTACATGGAAGTGGTATGGTCAATTACTTCAAAATGAAAGTATAATGAGTGCTTTATATTACACTGTTGTAATAGCTATACTAGCATCTGTAATATCAACAATAGTAGGAACTATAAGTGCTATAGGAATACATAAGATGAGAGGGAAGAGTAAAAAATTAATACTGAATGTAAACTACCTTCCTATTTTAAACACAGAGATAGTTACAGCAGTAGCCCTTATGAGTCTGTTTGTATTTGTAAAAATGGAATTCGGTTTTACAACAATGTTATTAGCACATATAATGTTTTGTTTGCCATATGTTATACTTTCAGTTTTACCAAAAATGAAGCAATTACCTGATAATATAGAAGATGCAGCCATGGACTTAGGAGCAACACCTATGTATGCTCTTAGAAAAGTAATTTTACCACAAATAAAGCCAGGTATAGTTTCTGGATTTTTAATTGCATTTACTATGTCAATAGACGACTTTATAATAAGTTTCTTTAATGCTGGAAATGGTGTAAGTAATCTTTCTATAGAAATCTATGGAATGGCTAGAAGAGGTATAAAGCCTGAAATAAATGCATTATCAACGATAATGTTTGCAGTGGTTTTAGGATTACTTCTATTGGCTAATAAAAAAGAATCTATAGTAAGGGGGACTAAATAATGATTAAGTTTAAGAAAATAATAGCCCTTGTAACTGTAGGTATGATTACAGCTACTTTATTTACAGGATGCAATAAATCAACAGATTCTACAAAGGTTCTAAATGTATATAATGTTGGTGATTATATAGATGAATCTCTTATAGATAAGTTTGAAAAAGAAACAGGAATAGAAGTTCAGTATTCAACTTATGATACTAATGAAATGATGTATCAAAAGGTTAAGAGTGGTAGTACTCATTATGATTTAGTTTTTCCATCGGATTATATGGTGGAAAAAATGAAAAATGAAGGTCTTTTGGAAAAAATAGATTTTAAAAACATACCTAATATGAAGTATTTAGATAAGAGTTTTTTAAATCCTGTATATGATGAAACTAACGAATATAGTGTTGCATATATGTGGGGTACTCTTGGAATATTATATAATAAAAAAGAAGTTAAAGAGCCTATAGATAGTTGGAATATACTTTGGAATCCAAAATATAAAGGGAACATGATGATGTTTGACTCTGTTAGAGATACTATAGGAATAACTCTTAAAAAATTAGGATATAGTATGAATAGTGTAAATCCAAAAGAGATAAATGAAGCAAAAAATCTTTTAATAAAGCAAAAAGATTTAGTCCTAGCATATGTAAATGATGAAGGAAAAGATAGATTATTAGGTGGAGAAGTTGCAATGGGGATGTTGTATTCTGGAGATGCAGTTACATTGATGGATCAAAATCCTGACCTTGACTATGCTATACCTAAAGAAGGTACGAACAAGTGGGTGGATGCTATGTGTGTACCTACAACAGCACAAAATAAAAAAGAAGCTGAGCTATTTATAAACTTCTTATTAGACCCAGAAAATGCGAAAGTAAATGCTGAGTACATTGGATATTCAACACCTAATACAGGAGCACTAAAGTTATTGGACCCAGAAATAACTAGCAATCCTGTTGCATATCCATCTAAAGATGTACTTGCTAAATGTGAAACTTTTGAAGATATTGGTGAAAATATCAAGTTATACGATAAGGCTTGGATAGAGTTAAAATCAAAATAGAGTATTATTTATTTAATAATATTTACTTAATAAAACTGTTCTTATTTAGAAATTATTTTCTAATTATTGAACAGTTTTATTTTTTTGCTTATATCTATATATGTATATGTTATAGATATATATAATTTATTTACTATGAATATATACATGATAATTATTTTAGAGATAAGCAAGTAGATAACAGTAATGTTAAATATTTGTTTTTTAATTGTTTATATACATATATAATTTGATTTATTTTTACTAAGTGAGAAATTTATTTAAATATTGATTTTAATAATAATTAGAAAAAATGGGCAACTTAATAAAATAATTGGAGGTGTAAATTTATAAAAAATGAATGGCACAAATAAAAAGATAGATTTATTAATGTTAAGTTTGTTTGTTTTTATATTTTTAATTGTTGGAATAGTAATACTGTCTATTAGAACAGAAAATAAATTGAATGTATTTATAATGCTATCAGTTATATTTTTTATAATAATGTTAACTTATTTATCAAACTCAGTAGTTGGTTTAATAACAAGTTCAATAATTATATTTATATATACTTCCTATATTTTATATAACAATATTACTCACAATATAGAAGTTGAGTTTATATCATATATATGGATAATAGCAATACCAATATCTTCAATTATAATGGGAAACATAAATAAAAATATAAATAAATTACAACTTACAAATATAAAATTAACGGAACAATATAAGGAACTAGTAACTATAGATAGTGAAACTGGGCTTAGAAACTTAAAAATTTTTTATAATGATGTAAATATGGAAATAAGTAAGTCGGTTAGACATACTACTACTTTTTCTCTTATGATAGTAAAACTACCATATTATGAAAACCTACAGACTATATTTGGTGAAAGTAAAACTAACAAAATAGTAAAATACATTAGTTCAAATATTGTAGAATGCACAAGAAATGAAGATATAATATACAGTTTACAAAAAGATATGATAGGAATACTGATGCCAAATACAGCATTAGAAGGTTCAAAAGTTGTTAGAGATAGGATAAAGAAAAGGATAAAAGAGTTAAACCTAGATTTAAATAATAAAGGAAAATATGTAAATATAGATGTGAAAATTGCAATTTTAGAGTATAGAGATACTTTTGGAGATAGTATAAATTTTAAGAATATAGTTGAAGAGGAATTGCAGTATGATGTTTAAAACTTACAATAAAAATTTATCTAAAGTGTTAATTGTATTTTTAATAGTATTGATAATGTCAAATTTTAATATACGCTCCTATGCAATAGAAACTTATTCTAATACAAATAAAGTGTTGGTCATCTATGATTCTAAGAAAGAAACATCTTACAATCGAGACATTTTGAAAATGGTAAGAACTTTATTAGGTAGATTTAGCTCAAATATCGAGTTATTAAAATTAAGCAACTATGATAATGAGATAAGTAAAACTTATTATAGTCATATATTTATTATAGGTATAAATGAAAATTCATATAGTAATGACGAAAAAACTAACACCTTAATTAATTCATTAGATTCCTATAAAGGAGTCATCTGTTGGTTAGGGTATGGTATAGAAAATTTGTTGGAATATAAGAAATATAATTTAGAATATATAAAAAAAACAAATAATATAAACAGTGTAACTTATAAAGGTAAAGAGTATAACTTAGATGAACAATATTTATTTAATATTGTAAAATCAACAGATAAAAATAGTAAAATTATAGGAACTATTAGTGATACAGTAAATGAATATCCGTATATTGTAAATGATAAAAATCTTTTCTATGTGTCAAAGTTGGATTTAGATGGTGTTTTATTTTATATATTTTGTGATTCACTAAATGATGTGTTTAATGTTAAAACCTTCAATAAAGGTCGTATATTTGTAAGAATAGAAGATGTACATGCATTTAGAGAACCAAAAGAGTTAATAAAAATAGCTGACTATTTAAGCAACAAGAACATACCATTTACAATCGCTTTGATACCAGCCTATGTAAATCCTAAAAATCATAAGATAACTACTTTATCAGAGAGCCCTGAGATTGTAAAAGCAGTAAAATATATGCAAGATAAGGGTGGGACAGTGATATTACATGGATACACCCATCAATATAAAAATGAAGAAGTTTCTGGAGAAGGATATGAATTTTGGGATGGTGAAAAAGATGAGCCATTAAAAGAAAATATGAAAGTTTTTGTAAAAGATAGAGTTTTAAAAGGGCTTAGAATATGTATAGAAAATGGGATTTATCCTCTTGCATTTGAAGCTCCTCATTATGCAATAGAATCTGAAGGATATAAAGAATTAAAAAAATATTTTTCTACTTATGTGGGACAACAACAAAATAATGATAAAAAATTTAGTACAAATACATATCCCTACGTTATTAGGGATACAGAAGAGTTTAATATATTTATACCTGAGAATTTGGGATATATAGACCCAGAGGATAAGTTTACTTTTCAAAATATAAAAGAAAATTTAGATATAGTATCTATTGTCAGAGGTTTTAGTGGTGGTTTTTTCTTTCATTCGTACTTAGATATAAAATACTTGAAAGATACAGTAGAATATCTAGAAAAACAAAATATAGAGTTTATGAATTTAAGAGATTTTGACAATTGGGTAAAGGTTGATGACATACAAATAAGAAATAATGGTAATGAAATTAAAGTCAACTATGATAGAAATTTAGAAAAAAATAAAGAAGATGAAACTATATTTAAATCTATATCTAAAATGAGCAAAATTTTAATATCAATAGTATCTATAAGTGTTTTAGTTTTTGTAATTATATTTATATATTTTAAAAAAATAGATAAAAAGAAATTTTTAAAATAAAAAATCTTAGATGAAGTGCTAATATTTAAAAAGATTTTAGGAGAATTTTATGAGAGGATTAAATGTATCAGAGTATCTATTTATATTTAGTTTATTTAGTATATGGTCTTTACTACTTATAAATATAGTTTTAGCTATGGGGGGATATTTATTTTATTTTAAGAACTTTGATAAAAAAATAAAAAAAATTAATAGATATCCAATGGTGTCAATACTTGTTCCTGCTCATAATGAAGCAAAGGTAATAGGTAGGACTGTAGAATCTTTACTGCTACTTAATTATCCTAAAGATAAAATGGAACTTATTGTGATAAATGACAATTCTTCTGATAATAGTAGAGAAATTTTAGAAAGCATAAAGAGTAAATATAAAAACTATAATTTTACTATTATAAATACAGATAGCACAACTGGAGGTAAGGGAAAATCAAATGCATTAAATATTGGATATAAAATTTCAAAAGGAGAGTTTATAGCAGTCTATGATGCAGATAACACTCCAGATAGAGATGCACTTAGGTATTTAATACAAACAATAGTTATAGATGATGAATTAGGTGCTGTTATTGGAAAGTTTAGAACTAGAAATAAAAGTAAAAATCTATTGACGAAATTTATAAATATAGAAACTTTAAGCTTTCAATGGATGTCTCAAGCTGGTAGATGGCAATTATTTAATTTATGTACAATACCAGGAACTAACTTTATATTGAGAAAAAGTATTATAGAAGAAATTGGGGGATGGGATAGCAAAGCAATTGCAGAAGATACAGAAATTAGCTTTAGAATATATAAGTTAGGATATAAGATAAAGCTTGTGCCACAGTCGATAACATGGGAACAGGAACCAGAAACCATTAAAGTTTGGATAAAGCAAAGGACTAGATGGGCAAAAGGTAATATATACGTTTTAATGAAATATATAAAAAATATATTTAAACAAGGGAAAAATAAAATTGTATTTGATATAGCCTACTTTTTTTCTGTATATTTTCTATTTTTAACATCTGTTATTATCTCAGATATTTTATTTGTTTTAAGTGTATTTAAATTAATAGAGATTTCTATTCCAATCAACTTTATCATAATATGGATACTATCATACATTTTATTTATCATAGAAGTGAGTATAAGCTTAACTATAGAAAAAGGTGAGGCTACAATTGAGAATATATTTATAGTAGCAATTATGTATTTTACATATTCTCAACTATGGCTATTTGTTGCTATAAAAGGAATGGTAGAGTATTTAAAAGATATAATTTTTAAAAGAGAAGTCAAGTGGTATAAAACGGAAAGATTTTAATTCATGTACAGGAGGTATCAACATGAAGAAATTTGTTGTATTAATTGTATCCTTAGTATTGTTTTTTTCAAATATCGCATTTGTAGATGAAGTAAAAGCTGATGAAACTAAAGTCAAAAATTATAAGTTTGAAAGAGATGTAACTATTGATGGAGTTATAGGGAGCAATAGTACTTTTTTTGAAGTAAATAAAAATTGGGACATTGAGGAAGTGTTATTCAATCTTAATTTTAGTAAAAGTCAAATATTAAATGGAGATATTTCAAGTTTAACTATATTAATAAATAATGTACCAATAAAATCGATTAAACTAAATGCCAAAAAAGATTATAAAGATACATTAAAAATATTAATACCAAAAGATTATATAATACAAGGATATAATGAAATAAAAGTAAAAACATATAAAACAATATCTGATAAAATATGTCAAGATGATTCTAACACTGGAAACTGGATGGTTATTCACAAGGAATCTTATACATCAATTAAATATAAGCAGAAAAAATTGGGCAATTCAATAAATGAGTATCCGTATCCGTATATAGAAATTGAAGAAAATTTTAAGTTAGATACAACTTTAGTAGTTCCAGATAATATGAGTAGAGGCGAATCTACAGCTGTGTTTAATTTAGCATCAGAATTTGGAAAAATAACACAGAATGATAAGTTACAGTTTGATGTTAAATTATATTCAGAAATGAAGAACTGGTCAGATGATAACATTATATATATTGGTAAACCTGAAAATACGGCAGAAGAAATCTTAAATACTCTAAGTACAAAGGAACAAACTTTATTATCTTCAAATTGTATAATTAAACAGATAGATTCTCCTTATAATAAGAATAAGAAGATGCTGGTAGTAATAGGTAGTAATGAAGAGGACTTAATAAAAGCATCAAATTTATTGATAGACAATAGACTTTCCAACCAAATTTTATCATCATCAATACTTGTAAATAAAGATACTAATATAAAGACTGATGGTGAACAAGAATTAAATTTAGGTCATATGACTTTAGAAGACCTCGGATATACAGATATTTTGTTGGAAGGTGCATTTAGTCAACAAGCTTTATTTGATGTCAAAATACCAAAAGGAAGAAAGTTAGATAATGGTTCAAAGATTGTTTTAAATTTAAGATATTCTGATAATTTGGATTTTGACAAATCATTAGTTACAGTGTATATAAATGATGTTGTTGTAGGAAGTAAAAAATTAGATAGGTCATATTCAGACAATGACAAGTTAGAATTAAAAATACCTAAAGATATAGATAATAAAAACTACTATCAAGTTAAGCTGGTTTTTAATTTAAGTATAAAAAATTTAAATTGTGTTACAAGAGAAAGTAATAATCCTTGGGCATACGTGTCAAATAACTCTTATTTGGAATTAGCAACGAAAGAGAATCAGTCACTGAGTTTTGAAAGTTATCCATATCCATTTATTAAGAATAATAAGTTTAATGATTTAACTGTGGTAATGCCAGATTATTCAGGGTCCCAAGCAATGACATGGATGTCTAGACTAGGTGTTAATTTAGGTGCAAATATGAATTCGCATGAGGGAAACATAAATGTAATTAGAGGTAAAGAGTTTAGCAATAAGTATAAGGATACTAATATTATAGTTTTTGGAGTACCACTTAACAACTCTGTTATAAAGATGATAAATAGTAACTTAAATATAAAGTTCAATAAAAACTATTCTAACCTTTTATCAAATGACAAGATAAGCTTTATTGACAATTATGGTAAAAATATTTCATCAATACAATTGATAAAATCACCTTACAATAATCAAAAAAATATTATGGTAATCAGTTCAATAGATGAAAAAAATTTATATTTAGGAATGAATTATTTATTAAATAAAAGTCAAGTCAATGATTTAAAAGGAGATACATTAACAATTGATGAATATGGAGAAGTAAAAGATTTAACTTATAATACAAAAATAAATAAAGAAATGAAAGATTCAAGTAGAGAATTGAATATAAGTAAAACAACTAAGGTTTTTTTTGTTGTTTCTTTTATTGTTATAATTGTGGCTGTAATTCTATCAATATTATTTATAAAGAAATATAAAAGAAGATAATGAAGTAAACTTATTATTTTAAAACGAGGTATATGATTTGAATAAAAATGTAAACAAATTTAAATTTAAGAAAAATATTTTAATCTTAGGAATTATTT
>NZ_JAGWCS010000108.1:0-13708 GCF_020657705.1 Clostridioides sp. ZZV15-6598
GAGCGTATTATAGCCCCTTCAAATTTATTTAGTAATATTAAACAAAATATTAGTCATACTAAACTACAAATATACTTAGCAAACTTAACGTACTTTATAAACTTTATGTTGACATAGTAGTAAAATATATAGTATAATAAACTTAACGAACTTAAGATACATATAAGTAATATAACGAACCTATAACATAGTGAAAAGAGGTGATGTTATGCTAACTGATGTACAATGTGTTATTAAGTTATGTAAATACTTAACAACAGAATATAATAATGATGATGGAGTTGTGGCTTTCTTTAGTGATACATGGCAAAGAAATTATTACAGTTTTAACCTAGTACTAAATAGTAGTAAAAGAAAAGTTATTATTAACAGGATGAATGAGTCTATCAAGGATGTTGAAATATCTTGATGGGTTAAATAATCATATTGTAAATAATAATGTTATCTGATGAGAAAAAATTATAATACAGTCTCAAAATGGTAACGTAGCTTTTATAAAAACATAAGGTTTATTTAACATAAAAAAGTAAAATAAAGTCGCTATAATACTTTAGATAATTTTAAGTTTGTAATATAATGTAATTAAAAGGAGTGATACACTATGATAAAAATTACTAAAGAACAGATAAAAAAAGATATTAATGAGGTTTTAAATAACTACGAAGGTATGTATGAGTGTGGATACTATATAAAAGATAAGGAGTTAAACTTTTTTATAAACTATACAGGTCAAGGAATGGATTGTAATATATATGATAAAAGTTATGAAGCTATTACATACATGCAGGATTATTTAAAAGAATACAAAGCAAAGTTTTATAACATGAAAGATATACAAGAAAACATATATGAGAATGTTAAGGAAATGATTGAAGAATTATAAAAAGAACCTAACGTTTTTTACCGGTTAACCAAGGTTCTTTAAATAAGGAAAAAAGATAAATATATTTACTTTCTTAAGGTTTAAATACCTATTTTTTATTATAACACAGGAGTGGTTTAAATGGAAACTATTAATGTAGAAAAAAAGATAGATATAGCTGATTTAATGATTAAAGATAAAAATGTTATATTTAACAGTATTTGTAAAAGGGTTTTAGAGTTGTTTTGTGAAATATCTATTATTGATGATGAACTTTTTAAGCTTAGAAATAAGGAATATAATACACCTAACATTTTCAAGCTTGATGATAATTTAAAAAATAAAAAAGAAGAAATGGACACTCTAAAAAATCTTTTACCACATGTTTTCAACTATGAAGAAATTTATTTTTATAGAAATGAATACTTAAATAAGTAAAAAAGAACCCTATTTTTATAGGGTTCTTATTTTTTCTAACAACTGTATATTTTGACTTTCAGTTCCTTTGTAATCTTTTATACCAAATTTACTAGCTAATGTTCTTCTGTTATTAAAACTAGAGTCCATGTTTACTGACTTCATATAATCAACTATTGACTTTATTTCTGACTTAGGCTTTAAACTATCGTCTGTTAAAGCTGTTGCAATTAGTTTCGCCACTCCTGTAAAACCAATTTTCCTAGCTATTTCACAATCATCTTTATTATCACAGAAGAATGACTCTATCATTATGCAAGGTGCTTTTGTCTTAGTTAGCATGTACAAGTCTTTCCTTAAAGTTGTCTTTCTATTTGTAAAGGCTGTTGAAAGTTTAGACTGAACCTTTTCAGCAAACTGTTTCCCTGCTTTAGAAACATATAGAACAGTAGTACCCTTTGCTTTTTTATTATAACAGTTTAAATGTAACTCTATTATAAGGTCATAGTTTTTACTATTTATAAGTGGTAACTTGTGCTTAGGCTCGTCCTCTTTGCTTTTGAACTTTTGTTCAGGGCATATTACAACATCTACACTATGACCTATTTTCTGTAACTCTACAGATAAATAAGGTGCTAAAGCTTTGTTATAAAAATACTCGTTTATAATACCATCAGCACTAGTTGTGCTACCATTTTTTAGTACACTATGACCTACTGATAAACATATTTTCATTTTTTAGAAGAATACACTCATAAAGTCAATGTAAGATTCATCTACAGTTATTGAAGCATTTAAAAACTCTACAGTTTGTTCCATAAGGTCATTTGATTGGAAATATAAATTGTAATGACCATCTGCTGGTATGCTAAAGTTTAGTTTTTGAAGTGTAAACTCTGTATCTATATTTATAGACAATCTTTCAACTTCTGTGTTATCCTTCCAGTTTTTTACAACTAAATCTATTGAACTATTGTTAGAATCTGATGTAGCCATAAAAGTTAACCCGTATAGACCTTTTTTCATGTTACACTCTAAAAACCTAACCTCTTGCTTCTTCTTTAGAACATATACTTGGTCTAACATTTTATTTAATTTAAAAACTTGTTTTAAACCCGGCTTTGCTTCTGTTAATCCTGTTGCTACTGCATTTTTTACTAATCCCATTTTTATATCTCTCCCTTTTTTAATTAGTCATTTGTTGTTAAATATCTATATTTACATGCACCAGTACCACCTGCTACAGTAAGTTTTATACCATAACCTTTTATTTTTAAGTCTTGTAAACTCTCACCTTTTTTTATTATTATATCGTCACCTAGACTTATTTTATCTTCTTTATATATCTCACATTTTAGGTCAGCATCCCCATCATTTGCTAAGAAATTTATTACGTTAAAATTGTGTAGTGATGTGACAACTTCGCTGTCTTTAAGTGAGGAGTTATTAGTTACATAAGTTTTGTCTTGACCAAAAACAACCTCTTTAATCTCTATTTTACCGTCTATAGCAACTTTACCTATGATATTTGAACCTGCTGGAAGTTGTGGCATAGAGTTTATGTTAACAGTTCCTAAATGGTTTTCCCCTGCTGGTAAGGCTGGTAGTGAAGTAACTTTTACATTACCTATATTGTTAGTACCGCTTGGTAAAGCACTATCTAACTTTAGAGGAATTTCGGGCATCTTACTAATGTCTACTGTACCTATTTTATTATTACCCGCAGGTAGGGATGCACCGAAGCTTTTTATAGTTACATTGTCTGATGTTCCACCCCCACCACTTCCACCACTTTGAGAAGTTCCAACTGAACCTACTAGCATGGTAGGGTTGAAGTCTACAACATCAGTTTGTATTTTTATTAAAGCATCCTCTGCACTATTGTTGTATATTCTTATAAAATCTGTTCCAACAGGTCTTGCAGTCTGTTCTTGACCTTGTGGTGGTATTTTTAAGTCGTAAGCATTTTCGCTTGGTATACCTGTTATACTTAGAAATAATTCGCAAGATGATAAATTGTTTACATAGTACCAGTTGGGTCTTTTATCTAAGTTAACAACTAAAGTGTTTTTAGCTGGTACTACTTGTGTTATCTCTCTCCAGTTTTTTAAACCGGAATTGTTTTTACTATTTAAATCCAAAATTTTAAGCCCCCTTCTTAACAAATTTTTTAGTTTTTGAAACAGGGTCAATATTGTCAACACCTCCAAAACTTCCTACGAAGAATACAAGCCCGACACCAATTAAAAGTATTACTATTACAACAACTACTATGTTACCCCACCATTTCAAATTTGATGAACTACCACCTTGTTGACCTGTGGTATCCATAGTAGTTCCGCCACCTATTACACTTGTACCACCTGTTGCTCCCTTTATTATATTTTGTACAGAACCCCCATCATATTTGTTAAGACCCTGCTTATTTATAATATTTACAAGCTGTTGTGCATAGTTAGCGTCTGTTGCATAACCACCTGCTTTGATACCTCTTGCATACTCTTCGAGTGTAGTGGCACCGTTAGTATGCTTTGTATACCTGCTGTTTTTTAATAGCTTTGCATGGTCTACTATGCTTTCTTGATATGAGTTGTACTTTCTAAAGTTAGCGTAAGTTTTATAAGGCTTATTACCTTTTCCATACTCTGTCGTAAGCATACGTACAACAGCACCTACCCAACTACTACCTGCTTTTATACCAAACAGGTTTTTAGCGTTGTAAGCTAGACCCGACAAACCTCCCGGATTAGAACCTCCCGACTCTAATACTATTTGTGCAAGGCTTATCGAAGCTGGAACTCCATATTCTTTTTCAGCACGCTGAGCCCCTGCTATCATTTCTTGGGTTAACTGAACACCCATTTTTAAGCCCCGCCTTGTCTTAAGAGTTTAAGAAGTAAGTCGTTTTGTTTAGCTGTACCCTTATATCCTTGAATACCCATTTTTGCCGCCAATTTTTTACGGTTAGCTAATGAACTGTCAACTCCAGAATATTTTAAAGCGTCTACTATTGAAACACCTTTATAACCAGATTTTATTAAAGGCTTAGGCTTATTGTTTTCTGGTTTCTTTTCTGGGGCAGGTGACTTTGTTGGTATTTCACTTGGAATCTTGTTTACTGTTTCATTCACCTTGTTAGCTGTATCGGAAATAGATTGGGCTATCTTGTTAGTTTGCTCCATGAAAGATTTATTTTGTTCTTGTACATAAGACATACTTTCTGTAAAACTCTCTCTTAATAAATCCATATTTTCCATAAACATTTCAAGTTGACTTTTATTGTTTTCCTGTATTGTTTCAAATTGACTATTTATCATTTCCTGCGTAGCTTGAGTTTGGTCTTTCATGCTTTCAGCTAAATCTTTTATTGACTCATTTTGTCCAGCTAAAGCTTCATTTAAAAGCTGAGTAGTAGCGTTCATAATGCTTTCAGTATTGTCTGCAATTTGAGGGTAACCGTCATACCCGGATGGTTGTTCTAAACCTCCCCCACTATCACCGCTATTACTTTTAAAAAGTGCAACAATACCTAAAAATGCAACTCCACCAACTGCTATCATGAAAAAGTTTTTATTTTTCTTAGAACCTTTTTTAGATGAAGGGTAAACCTGTTCTATATCCATTAATACAACGACCCCCTAACATCTCCTAAATAGAATGACTCAGTCGGGAACATTTCCATTGATAGTTTTTCTCCTTGCAAGTCGGGGTTGACCTTTTCCCACGGAGTATAATCTATCGCATTTACTACCGCTTTATTTTGCACGTTAGGTGAAAAGTAGTCGGTGAAAAGTAGTACAGGTATAGAGTCTAAACGTTCGGCACACCCAACCATTAAGTGAAGGTCGGGTATGTCGGGAGTGTTGTTTAGACTATTGTAAGCAAAGTTATTAATTATTGCTCTATAATCCATTTTATCCACTACCTTCCTTGAAGTGTTTTTATACCACTTACGCTATTTTTGCCTAGCGAGTTTATAATGTTAACTGTCTGTGTACCTTTACTTAAAAACAAATATATTGTTATAAGCATACCAATTCCGGAAAGTACTTTTGCTATTTGATTCAATTCTACCCCTTCCCTTCTTTTTTGCTTTCTTTATTTATTGTAAAACTAGAGTCTAAAAGCGATGTAAACTTTTCTGAGTTAAGCATTACCATACTTAGAAGTACTACATATAAAAACCTTTCAGAAAATTTGTCACCCATTGACATCTGCATTACGAGGGTAAGGCATAAAAAAGCTATAATAAAACCTAATTGTTTATAAAAGTATTTAATTTTAAGCCCCCCTTTTTATATAGTATAAGATTTTAAAGACGTATTTGTTTTAGAAGTATTCTTGTCTTTTTCTTCTTTTTTATCTGTACCACCCGGGAGATTACCTACGTTTCCATACCCATCAAACCCATGTGGTTTTTCACCAACACCACTTTTTTGGTCAGTACCTCCACCAAAAGGTGTCCACTGGTTTCTCTCAGTTTCGGGAATAATACCTACTACAAATTTTGAAATTCTTTTATCCCCCCAATACTCGTCCATCACCAGCCACATACATAAAAGTGCGAGTATAAAGAAAAATAAATCTTTTTTCATAATATCCCTCCTAAACAGTATGTAACTTTAGATTTGACGTATTATTTGTACTGGTTTTGTCAGTGTTACTCTCTTTTTTCAACTTTTCGTTATCGTCTTTTTTTATAACAAACACCCACAACAGAATTATTATTATAGAAAGAAATAGTGTTTTACTCATTAGCTTTTAAAAACATTTCAGTAGTATTTTTTTGCTGTATTTCTATAATTGCGTAAAGCTTTTCTATTGTAAGAGTGTTTTTGTCTATAACAGTAGTAAGTTCTTCCATTTTCTTTTTATTGTCTGTCATAAGCATAAGACACATAAAAATTGGAAACCCAACTCCGGATATTAACTGAATTAAAGCTTGATATTCCATAAAAACTACCTTCCTATAGCACCTAGAAAAATAACTGCTAGGGCTATTAAAATTATTGCAAGGTAGATATTAAACTTACTGGCTGTGTTTAAGTCCCCTTTTTCTGCTAGTTCCTTATCCATTTCCCCCAAAGCGTCTTGGTCGTCAGCGTCAGGAGTTACAGAATTTGAGGTGTCTTGTATCCCCATGTTTGGGTACAAATCTTTCATGTAAAGACCTAATCCGTCACCCATTTTATAACCCCCTCGTCTATTTTAGTCTTGCAAGTTTTTCACTTATGACATGTATTTTACCAGCATTTTTAGTGCTGAATCTTATCCAAAATTCTGTAAGTTTTTCAGTGTCAACGTAGTCCCTTGACCCTCCAAGACCAGGTATACCTTGATAAGCAAAATCAAATATAAACATACCTTTTGGAAGTGCAAAACCTAGCTGGCTTTCATTTATGTGTGCAAGTGTTTCTGCTCTTACACTATAGTTTATGTCAGCTTGGTTAAATACTAACTCTATATTGCTGTTAATATCAGCGTCAGAAAGTGGGTTACCGTCTACGTCAGTTGCGTATATTATTATTTTTCTATATATAGTACCAGTGTCCAATTTTATGATATTTTGACCATTCCCCGGAACGGACTCAACTCTACTGTTTACAAGTTTTATAACAGATAAATCCGGGAAGGCTTCTTGTACTGCTGGTAAACTAAAAGTATGTGTAGAAGGCGTAATATCAACATTTTGTAATGTTATTTCAAAACCTTCTTTGTTGCCGAACATGTCAGCATCATTGGCAATGTCAATTGACAATGTAACATTTGTCATGTCATTTTGTAATAATATTAAACCTATTGGGTCACGTTCGTTTAGTGCAACTGGTAACTCAACTGTAAATTTAAACTTGTTGTCTGTTCCAGCGGATGAAGCTACATAAGTTGGTTGGAAACAATATCCCCTATCGTTTTTATTTTGTGGTAAAATAATATTAGGATTTAAACGTACCATGTTGTACATTGCAATGTCTTGTCCACTTATCGCAAAAGGGGCAAAACCATTATTTAAATCTAATCTTATCTGTCTTATAAGAGTGTAAGGTGCAAAAGGTGGGGGTGTAAGAGTTGTTTCACTAGCATGTTTAATTTTTACAACCCCCTCCACATCAAATAAAACTTTACTAAGTAAACGTGCTTTTGGTAGGTTACATTGTAAAGTTGTAGCCCCTTGTGTTGCTGTCATACGAGGTAACATCTGTCTGTTTTCTCTTGTAGCTTGTGCAAAAAGTTGTGCTCTTTGACTAGCTGTCAGTTTTTGTTTTTCTGCCATTCTTTTTTAATCCTCCAGTTTTTATAATTTTTTATACACCGTTTGCTATGTCTTTAGCAACAGGTATATTAAATTTGTTTGTCATACCTTTTATTAGATAAATAAAAAGCATTGTCATAAAAGTTGTTACAAACATAGATAGCCACCATGATGGTGAAAGAAGTTTACCCATAAGTATCACCCCCCTTCAAAAGTTAAAAAAGTTTTTTAACTGGCTCTTACAACTTGACTCAGTCCTTCTACTTCATACTTAGTAAAAATTACTTTAAACATTAATGATAGTAAAGAACATACGAGCCATATCAGTAGTATGTTTATAAAACCTATACCTGCGAATTTATCCATTTTTTATCACCTCTTTAAAGTTGCTTTTATACATTTGTCATTACCATTTTTAAAATACCAAAACAAGTACTTTCCGGGTCTTTCTTTCATTTCCGGCATGCCTGTAACCTGCATCATTTTATACCTGTCTTGCTCTAGCATTAGGTCAAAGACAAAAAAGTGGGTGCTATTAGCTGTACAAATAGTAGGAATATCAACGGGTCTTTGTGTTAGACTCCAAACAGCTACATTTTTACTTCTACCCCTAGTCATGAGGGCTTTTAAGTATTGCGGGTATTTAGTAGCACTTTCTGCAACACTCATTAACTCGTCAATCCACAATATAGTATTTTCTCTATAGTAAACCCACTTCATAAGTGCATTATAAAAATCTAAGTTTTGTTCCTCAAAATTTGGTACATATATGATTTTATCTGTTGTAACCGTTTCTATTTCTGTTAGTGTTGTAACTACTGTAAAGTCTTTATTTTCAACAAGACTACCCCAAAGAGGTTTACCTTGTTTTCTTCTCTCTGTAACTTCATCTTTAGTATCTAACTTTACAACATTTTTGTAAGATGCTAAGTAGTTTTCAGCCAAGTAGCTTTTCCCCGAACCTGTCATACCTGCTATGAAAACATGTTCGTCAGTATTTATATATAAACTCATTTTTACCCTTTTATAAAATTAACAGTTTCTATTATGGAGTCAAGTAACCCGTCAATTTTATCATCGTCAATATCGTTACATAATTGAAGGGATGATTGTAGATAGGTCTGAGCCATCATTTTGACTGTTATTGGTAGCTGGTCTAGTAACTGGTTTACTATCAGAAACAACCTCTCCTGCTTTGTCGACCTTGGTAGGTCTTGTATCTGTTCGTTGTCTAGTAAGTTCAAACTTTTTAGCCTCCTTTTGTTTTTGTAAAGTTATAATTATTCTTGGTGCTATAATAGTAATACAAGCGACTGCTAGTGCTATGTGGTCAGCATATTCACCTAGTCCGTCAAAAGCTTCACTTTTCTTTAATATATTTGTAAGTGGTATAGTAATTTGTTCGATTTCGTGTGTGGATAGTCGCCATATTTCCCATCCCGGTCTAGATGAAATTATGACTGAAACAGTTTCTAATAAAACGTTTATTTGTGTTGTGTCTATAGTATTGTTTTCTTTTTTCTTAGAAGTTTTTTTCGTAGTACTTTTTTGTGCAGCGTACTTTTCTCTACGCTTTTGATTTCTTTCTTCTCTCTTTTTTCTTTCTTCTTCAGACTCGTTCGGTACTTCTACAGAAACCAATCTAGGAAGTTTTTCTTCAGAGTTGTTTTTTCCTGCTCCTGCTCCTGTTCCGGGTTGACTAGCTGTTCCGGATTGACTATTTGTTCCGGCTCCGGTTTTGGTGGTACTGGTACTTTTACTTCCTGCACTTCCGGATTTAGTATTTTTTTCATTTGATTTAGAAAGTTGTTCGCCCATTTTGGTATTTCATCTCCTTCCTTTTCTGTATCTGTTTCTTTTTCTTCTACTTCTTCATTTTCTTCTAGTTCTTTCTTTTTAGCCATTTTACCACTCCTTTATTTGTTAGGATGATTATATAATATTACAAATATTGGTAATGTATAAGTATACAAACGTTCAAAAAAAAACACTGCCCCAACCAGCAGTGTTTTTTCTTATATAAGGAGATATTCATATTTTGTAAAATAATGAATATGAGTATTTAACTATATTATATATGTTTTATTTTGTCTTTGTAAGTATACATGTGTTCAAAAAAGCATACCTAGATTGGTATGCTTTTATTTATTACTATACTTCTTGGTGTATGTGGGGTATAGTTTATATACCCTTTTGTTTGTAAAATTTTTACTATTCTGCTTGCATAGCCTACACTACAATAAACACCTCCAGCTATATCTCGTATAGAAGGAGCATAACCGTACAACGACTTGTATTCTAATATAAAAATGTAAACTTCTTCTTCTCTGTTAGTCAATTTAATCATAGACTCATTTCAGAAAAAAGTTCCTCTATGTTCCAACCTGTTAAACTGCACCACTCTTTAATGTCAATACCTTGTTTTTTAAAGTACTTACATCTAGCATTTTGACCCAATTTATTATATAATTTATAAATAGAAGAATTTTTTCGTGGTATCTTGATATAGCCAATTTCTAATATGTCATTTAGAATTGTGTCGTCGTCATTGTACTCGTTAAGTTTATTAGTAAAATAGTCTATGGTTAATATGTCCTGGTCAGACTGTTTATCACCATAGCAATATTTAGTGTGTGGGCTAGTCGTGTTTTCGATATAGTCCATTTTCCTTTTTTGTGTAAGTTTTAAGTTTATACTTTTAGTAAACATGACTTTAGTATCAAAGTTTTCATTTTGTTTTAAGCTAGACATGAATTTTTTACGACCCTCTAAACCTTCAAAAACATCAATTCTATTAACAGATTTATCTCTAAATTGTTCAAGCCATTTTTCGTATGTTTCAAAACTAAAAGTAGACATTACTTGTTTAGGTATACCTTTTGCTCTTATTGTTTCACCATCTGTATTTTTTTCAGAATAAAATTTAGGTTGCAAAAATATAGCTTTTTCAATGCTACTTTCCAGCTTCCACTTTCCAAACTCTTTATCATGTACAAGTGTTTCATCCATCTGTGTAGTACATGCTATACTATCTGTATCACAATATGCTACTTCTCCTTTTTCCTGTTGCTTAAGTAGACCCTCATACAGTAAAATCCTTGCATAACTTGTAACATAAGCAGAAATTTGAGGTTGTATATACTGGGCTTTACTTCTAAAAAGTGTTTCTATAAATTTTACATTCATTAAATTGTTAGTATGTTCATGTACTACATACTGCTCTTGTTTCTCTTTTAGTTCCTCAACAGCTACTTCACTATAGTTTAAAAATGTATTTCTAACTCTTATCATACCGAATTTACCGTATAGAGTATTCAACATTAGTTTAGCAAAATTTCGTTTAGCCCCTTTACTAGTGTTCTTCACTTCTTCAAAATATTCAATATAGCTTTTAAATATACTTTCCATCTTTTGAAAGTATACAAGTTGTTCAACTTTTTCAACAGTACAACCAACTTTTTCAGCTACTTTTATTTCCTCTAAAGTCCAAACACCCTCTAGCTTTCCAGTTGGAAAAAGTAACTTTCCTGTATCGTCTTTATAAGGTAGAGGCGGTATATACAAATTTTCCGGTACGTCTATCTTACAGTGTAGAAAACCTCCGCCTATTCCTGTTTTTTTCCAGTAGCGGTAGAACTTAAGTGCTTCATCACCTGTTTTGTAATTCGGAAAACCAACAGGGTACTTAAAATTTTTCATTACATAAGGGTATAGGCTGTTAACGTCGTAGTGGAAACCCTCATTAATCCAAGGTTTAAAAACTTCTGTTCTACCACCATAATAACCTACACGTATAAAGCTTTCTAAGAACTCACCCCATTCACCCACGTATTTTGTTTTAGTAGCTTTTTCGTAATCCTCAGCATAGTTTATTTTAAAAACATTTATAGCCAAACTTGCTGTAGTAGGACACATTATAAATTTTTCAATTTCTAGTTCACTTATTGCAATTACCTTGTTTATTATGTCATACAAAGCTATGCAATCTAGTTTTAAGTATTCGTTTAAAACTTCGTCGTCCGGTTCAACATTCATAAAAAAGTTTCCTTTGCTTTCTTTTTCATTTAAAGAACCATCTTTATTATAAACAGCCCAACCTCTTTTAACTATGTAGTCATTAACATTCATTTTATGTGTAGTTGTCAAGCCGAAGTCGTCTGAAAGCTTGTCTAAACTGCTAGGTAAAAGTTTTAAACTATCATGTAAAATCATTAATTCAGTTTTCAAACTTGCAACACTACCGTTAATAAAAAGAGATTTATCAAAGTTAATAGTGTCACTATTAAAAAGCTGAGGTGCAATTTTTGCAAGGTCAAAATCCAAATTATGAACGTATACATGGTTTTCGTATTCCTTGTTACTTTTTATAACCTTTAGAATATCATCAAAAGAGTTATAAACATAATACTCAAATCCGTCGTATAATCCTACCCTAAATACTTCACCAAATAGACCTCTTGTTTCAGTATCTAAAGTCCAAATTTTTATATCTCGGGACATAACTATCACCCCTTTTATAAGAAAAGTTTTTCTAATAATAAAGCATTATCTTTAGCTTTTTTATTGTCTAAGTTTTTCAAGTGTTCAACAAAATCATAGATATAACTCCATTTCCGCCAAGGCTCGTATAAGCAAGACATCATAATATTTAGATGTGCTAGGATAGACTTTAATTTTTCACCGTACCCACCATAAGCTTTTAAATACCCCTCTTTATTTTTTAAACTTATAGCATTTTGTACTTGGTCTTTATTTACAACCATAACACTATAGTTACCTAATTCACCAACTCCAACAGGAATTTTTATTGCGTAATTAATGTTATCAATTAAAGCTTCTTGACTCATTCTACCGGCAATCCTCTTATAAGTGTAAAAATATTCTGCGTCTGTGTTATCTGTAATGTCTTTATAAAAAGAAATTAAGTACAGCTGTTTAGCATTATCTTTTAAACTTTCAAAAAACGACTTACCTTTGTGTTGTAGCTTGTTAACCTCTTTACTGCTATATCCTAAATCTTTTAAAAGCTTTCTTTTGTTCTGTAAGTCAATTCTTCTTTTAGCTTTCTTAACTTCTTTAGAATAGCTGTTATTATTCCACCCCCTTATCCTTTGTGCATCCTCTCTTGTATACCCTAGTTCTCTAAGTTCCTTATACCTTGCTTTTCTTACCTCATTGTCGAGTTTAATTTTAACCACCCCCTTTCATTAATAAAAAAAGAGGTTAGTAATATTTTACCACCTCTTTAATATCTTAACAATTATTATCCTATCAGTTCAAGAGTAGTAACCTTAAATTTGTTAGATGTTGTAACCTGCTTAGGCTTAATTAAAACTGGTTCGTCAACCCAACTAGGTCTACCTACTATTATAAAAATCTTTTGTAAAGAAGAAATTATTCCCTCAGAAACAGCTTGATACCCCTTACCATCTTTATCTATTAGTACAGTTCTTAAGCACTCCTTAGACTCTCCAGTATTCATATCTGTAAGTGTTATAGGATGTGCTACTACGTCAACTATTTCAAGAGTTTCATTTAAATGGTCTGTTAATTGTTCCTCAGCTGAGTTTATAGCGTTGTATATTTTTACTTTACTTGCTCTTGACCCATCATCAACTATAGAACAGAAAAACTTTGAGTCCGGATTTTCTAGTTTATCCATCATGTCTACACTTGCCATATCACCTTTACTTACTAACATTACATCATTAGACCCTATTACTTCAACTTCCGTATTTAATTCATTATTCATTTTCAATTCCTCCTATTATTTTACTATCATTTAAAAATTTTATTAAGCTATCTTTGTCAACTCTTAAAGCCCTTTCAAACTTATACCCTACTATATATCCTTTATGTATATACTCTCTTACACTTTTTTCAGTAACGCATAATATTTCACTAGCTTCTTTTATTGTAATCAATTTTGGAAAATTATCATTCAATGTTATCTACTCCTTTAAAGTTATAATAATAAACTATTATACCTTTAAGTCATGTTAATAGTCAACTAGTATCGTACATTTAGTAATTCCTCCTTAAGTTCTTTATTATCTTATAAGTTCATTATATACTATTAAGTTCTAAAAGTCAACTAAATAATAATATATATTTGTAGTTTAGTATGACTAATATTTTGTTTAATATTACTAAATAAATTTGAAGGGGCTATAATACGC
>NZ_JAGWCS010000109.1:0-13808 GCF_020657705.1 Clostridioides sp. ZZV15-6598
GTAGTATATAAGCATACTATTTAATTAAATATAGGTTTGATTATAATAGAAAAAGATGAACCTTATTAAATTTAAGATTCACCTTTAAATTTCATTTATTTATAACTTTATGTCTTTATAAATTCAATAAATTAAGATATATCATTAACCACTATTAGTTAACTCTAATTATAAAAATTATACTTTTTATATCTAAAATTTATTTATAAAGATTACTTTTAGAATATCTTTAATATAATTTTATCCTAAACTGTAGAATCTCTTTCAATCAATTCAGGCTTAAGCATTTCAACTACTGGCTCACAATCATCTTCCTGTAATAAGGTTTTAAGTATATTAATCGTTTTTCCAATTAATAAGTCTAATGGCTGTCTAATCGTTGTTAAACTATAACTTTTCCATGAAGCCATCTGAATATCATCATATCCCATTACTGATAAATCCTCTGGTATCTTCAATTTATACTCAAATCTTGCAGCATCCATTACACCCATAGCTATTAAATCACTTGTGCAAAAAATTGCTGTTGGAGGACTTGATAATGCTAGCATTCTCTTTCCAGCTTCATATCCTGAATCATAATCGTAATTTGCAGATTCTTCTTTAAGATTGTGAATTCCGTTTTGTCTTAATTTAGAATAAAATCCAATTTTCTTTTCCATTTCCTCACTTGTTTCTCTTGTGAATTGAATGTATCCTATATTTTTATGTCCCTTATCAATTAGATATTCAGCAGCCATTCCTCCACCTTCAATTGGGTCTACATAAACCGTACTTATTTTTATACCTGGTATAAAACGATTAAAAAGAATCACAGGAATATTATTTTCTTCACATGTCTCAGCCATTACCTTATTCATAGCTGAAGCTGTAATAATCACAGCTTCCACTTGAAATTGAATTACTCTTGAAATTATATTATCTATTCTTTCTTGTCTAGGAACCTTAAAAACAAGACACTGTTTACCTATTTCTTGAATCTTTTCTACAAATAAGTTAATAATTCTGTTGTAAAATGGACCTAGATTATCACCAACTATCAATCCTATAACATTTGTTTTGCCACTAATCATTCCCCTTGCAACTAAATTGGGAACATATCCAATTTCATCCGCTACACGGAAAATTTTTTCTCTTACTTCAGGCTTTACACCTTTTCCATTTGCACTACCAAATGCTCTCGAAACTGACGACTGAGATACTCCTGCTAGTTTTGCAACATCCTTTGAAGTGGCCGATTTATTATAATGAACTTTCTTTTGATTCATTTAGTATTTCTCCTTAAACATCTTGTATTTCTTCTAAATCTCTTGTACTTCTTCTTAAAATTGTATTAAAAACAATATTATATATTGGACAACGAAAAAAACTAACACAATTAACTCTTGTTTACCTAAAGAAAATGGCAACACATATACTCCATCTACTTTATCTATTCCTTGCGAAATAAGTTCTTTTCTCATACCAAATACAGTATATTTTTTAATATCTTCTATATTATGATTATTCTTTAGAATGATACTAAAAATATATCCAAATATTAATGTTATTGTAGCACCTATTGCTGGATTCCACAACCAACTCACATTATATTTATTAGAAATAAAAAATCCTAAAACTAATCCTATGATAAAACCAATAGATACCCCTTTATCATGAGCCCTGTATGTAAACATAGCCAATATAAATGCACCTGTAGCTGGACCAGCAAAATATGATATATATCTACCCACAAGGTCAAGAATTGATTTGATACTTCCTCCAAATCCCATAATAATAAAACCTGTCATAACAATACCTATAATCATTGTTATAATCATAGTAACTTTTAACGATGATTCCTCATTATCTTTTTTAAAATAAAACTCATAAATATCCTTTGTAAAAACAGTTGTCATACTGTTTAATATAGAGTCAATACTAGACATAGCTGCTGCAAATACACCAGCAATAATAATTCCAATTGCCCCTACTGGAAGTTCATTCAAAACAAAAGTAATCATTATCTCATTTGAAGTTTCAAATGTTCTTCCTTTATAATAAACAAATAAAATCACTCCTACTAATAACATAAAATAGTAAACTAAATTCATAACAAAAGCACTAACTACAAAAGAATTTTTGGCGCCTTTTAAAGATTTAGATGTCAAAACTCTTTGAACTTGAGATTGGTCAAAACAGAAATATCTTATCCATATTACAGTTCCACCAATTAGAGTAGCCCAAAAAGTATTTGTAACTGAAACATCCATACTAAAATCAAATGTATTTAATTTACCACTCTGTTGTGCAATTTGCAATGTATCAAAAAAGCTAAGATTCATTCCTTTTAGTGCTGTCATAATTACTATAAATACAGCACTTATTACTACTAACATTTGAATACTATCAGTCCATATAACTGCTTTAATTCCCCCTAGTAGTGTATATATAATTGCTACACATACAACTATTGGAACCAAAACGTAAAGTGACCAACCAGTGATTATTTGAATAATAAGTACTGGTATATACACCATAGAACTTGCTTGAATCAATGAGTTGATAAAAAATTGAATAATAGTTAATCCCCTTGAATAATTGCCTAAACGAAGTCCCATATATTCATATACAGATGTTATTTTTAATCTATAAATGACTGGGGTGGTAATGCTCAGTGCAAAAAATATTGCTAAAGGTACTGTAATGTTAACCATCACTGGATACATTCCATCCATATACGCCCATCCAGGCCCCCCTATAAATCCATTAGCACTAATCATAGTAGCAGCAACTGACAAAGCGATTGGAATCCATGGCATTGACCTACCTGCTAAGAAATAATCTTCTTGATTTTTATTATCTTTTCCTGAATAATAACCAATAACCAACATTAACAGCAAATATCCTACTATAATACACACATCGATTACTGAAATCATAAGCCACCCCTTTCTAACTAAGAAAATAGTTCTCAGAATTCTATTCTTTCTTGTTTAATGTTTCTGGTAAGAACAGCCATACAATAGCACCTGCTACAAATACTGCTGTTGATATATAAAAGATAGTTGTCATACCTAAAGCACCTGAAGCTGTCCCAGCTATTGCAGGGATTGCAAATGTAGATATAATTCTTCCTCCATTAAATGACATTCCAGAGGACAATGAACGATATTTACTTGGGAATAATTCTGTATAGTATGCTCCCCATGCTCCAGAATATCCAACAGCAATACCTAATAATACTGATATCATATAAAATGATGTTGTATTATCTCCTCCTAGTTTTGTATATATAAAGACAAATACTGCCGCTAATGCCATCCCTATAAAAGGTACTTTTCTTCCAAATTTATCTGCTATTGAGCCCCAGAATAAATATCCTACTAACTGCCCAATTCCTTGTAAACTATATATAGAACCTGCTACTGCTGCTGTCATCCCTATTCCTGTTACCAAATATGTAGTTGCATTGTTTGAAAATGCTGAGTATGCTGTAAAATTAGCACCTGATAAAATAATTGTTCCTAATCCAATCCACAAATATTTCCCCTTATACATACTTACATAGCTAATTTTTTCGCCTGTTTCTTTTCCTTTCTTGACTAATTCTTTTGTATACTCTGAATCATCTGGTACAAATAAAAATGCCAAAATAGCTCCAACTATGGGTGGTATAATCGCAGTATACATTAATATTTGCCAATTTGCATCACCTAAAAATCCATACACTTTACCACCAAAAATCATAGCTAACGAAAATAAAGCAGTTAATACAGCAGCTAACTTACCACGATACTTACTTGGAAACATATCAGCAACTAGAGGCATAGCTGTTCCAAATACACCACCCAATACTATCCCTGTACATAAACGTGCAAATTTCCATAACATAATATTTGTAGGAGATAGCATTGGGATAAAAGTTGTCAACCCAATTAATAAAGCTACACTAATTAAAGTTTTCTTTTTACCAAGCTTTGTAGAAATCACTCCAAAAATGAATGTGCCTGGAATTGTACCAAAGGACATGACAGCAAATATTTCTTCTGTCTGTTTTAATGAAAAACCAAATCCGCCTTCTGCCAAAGTATAAATCATTGTTGGTTTAATAAAAGTACCTACCATAAAGTTATAGCAATAAAAAAAGTATATTAATGCAATGGAAAAAAATGCAATTCCTCTCTTTAGATTTGAATAATCTTTTCCTAGTATAATATCATTTTCTATCACATCTTTTTTTTTCATATTGTTCATAATTACCCCTCCCTTACTGTTAATCATACTATTCCTGAAACTTTCACTTCTTACATTTCACACATATTTCTTGCTTAAATTATATAGTAAGAATATTTACCATATAATTTCTAAAAATATTTATACTCTAAACCTTCTTACTCCTCTACACCCATATACATTTGCTTCAAAACATCCATACCATCAAAAGTCATCCATTCTTCCTTTACCTTACCTTGTAGTACATGATAATGATTAATTCCCATTACCTCTACATGCTTTCCAGAAGGTTGTCCAAAAAATCCAATGCCTTCATTTATTCCACGTAATCTCCATCTCACAGATACATCATATCCTTCATTTTTTTCCTTTTGATTACAAGTTACTCTTTCTACTTCATAACTGCCATTTGGAATTGAAGCAAGTAAACTTACAATCATTCCTTGAATCTCATCATACCCATTTAAATCTTTATCACAGATAAAATGTACTACTGCATTATCGTGATAATACTTTTTAACTTCATTTATATATTTATAATTGTAAATACGACTTGTCATCTCAAACATCATTTCACCAACAGAATCATCTTTAGCTTGATACTTTGCTGGCATAAATTGGCCATCCATAGACTCACAGATACCATAAGTTGATTGTAAGCTTAATACTTTAGATGCACTTTCCTTTGCCATATTTTTTGCCACTTCTTGAGGATTTAACCCTAACTGAGTAACAATCCATAAATTATCTCTAACTAACCATTCTTCATGAATTCTATTACTCGTTGTAGCACAATCAATTACAGTTCTAAAATTTATCTTTTTTCCAGTTGCTGGAGCAAAATTACTGTCACCTAAATTAGTTGCTGTAGACAAAACACGGTGTGAAGATAAAAAGCCATCAGCACCAAAATTAGACCATATTACATTTTGACCAATCAGCCTTCTATCTGGAAATGCGTGTAGAGTTTGAAGAGTATTTGCAATAACATCTTTTATACCAACTAAATTAGAAGAACCACAGTGCATTGTTACATTATTGTGATATGTATCATAAATAACTCCAATACCTTTTTCTTCCCAAATATTATGTGTGATTTTCATAATATAGTCTACAAAATCTCTATACTTAGAATCAAATCCAGGTAATTTCTGCTCCCTTTTTGTTTGATTTGAAAAATCATTATAATCCATTACTCCAACAGGTGTTACTTCTAGCGAATCTCCATAGTAAATTTTTGTAGACTCCATATTATTTTCTCCCTTCAATGTAATTTCTTCAGCTTTTTTAATAGTATTATTCTCATTACTTTTATCTGTATTAGTTTTATTTACTTCAACATTACTTAATTTAAGCTCACTTATATCAACTTCTTTTGCTTTTACTTTATCTTTTTCTCTTACATCATTTTTATCAATATATTTCAATTTACATCCTCTCCTTTTTTTGCATACGTATTCAAAACTAATTATTAAAAATTAAGCATTAAAAATACTTTTAGTTCTTTCAAGAATATCAAGGCCTTGCTGTTTTAGCCAGTAAGGAATATCAATTAACACCCAATTTTCTTTAAGTTTATCTCCTTTGCGATAGTAAACGTCAACGACTTGCATATCTGCCTTAACTTCTCCACCTGGCAATCCTAAAAATCCTCCACATGGGATATTGCTTAAGTTAGGCCACCCAAAGAAACAAGCAAAATTCCCTTCTGCAAATCTACATACATGTCCATTAAAAGTCTTTCCTTTTAAATTATTTCTAAATGGCAATTGATGCTGTTCTTGATACCTAGGTATAGTATAAGAAGCTCCAATCCCACCTGGTCCATACCAAATCATATCTTTAGACCATGATTTTTCAAGTATCTCTGGTGGACATCCCATAGAGCCACTGTCATTTAGTTCAGATAAATCATCTACCATTTTATTGACTAATGCTAAAGTCTTAACCCCCTCCACTTCATCTGCATCTTCAAAAAGTAATCCATTATGGTCAATTGGCCCTGGATATACAAAATATGAACCTGTTTGTGGTGGCAATGGGTTGACGCCTGCCTGAATCATAAATCCAATTATATCTACAAATAATCCAGTTTTAGAAATTTTCCCATCTTGCACACAGTTAAATTCCGCATATCTTAAGCTAATCATCTTGCGAGTATGCTTAATACCAAGCCAGTCATTATCAAAAAGTCCCATAAAATGCCCCATACTCATTACCCACTCACTGTTGTCAATTTCATTAGTACCCGCAATAAATATATCTTGTCTTCTTTGCATATTACTCAATGAATTTTTTAAAGGTTTCCAAAATATATCTGCTACATTTTCAATTCCTTTTTGTTCACGAAATGGATACACACCTCTCCAGTCATAATCTGATTTCATGTGCTGTTTTAAAATATTTTTAATTTCATCTCCATTGGCATGTTCTAATGCTTCAAAGTAATTTCTTACAACTCTTTTTGATTCTTGATATTTTCCCATGACTATATCCTCCCAAATTTATAAAGTATAATCTAACTTTATTGACCCTTTATTGCATACGTTTTCTTTTTTATAGCTTTTTCATCTGTTTTTAGGCTATTTTATGAATACATATGCATTTTTCTAAATATTAACACATATATATAAAATTGTAAAGAAAATGTTATCATAAAAATATAAATTGTGACTTATACTTACTTAAATTTATATATTTTTCATACTTTCTAATAAAAATAATCTTTACCTCCTATATTTATTGAAATACCTGCACTGATAAATGGCTGCAAAAAATTAAAGGTGACAGTCTTTTTAAAGCTATCACCTTTTTGATTTAGTCAATCTAGTATATTTTTATTTGTATTCTTATATTTATTTGTTAATATTTATTTGTTTATTTATTGAATTTCTAATCCTACTTTTTATCAGCACCTTTTTTTTCTTCACTTTTGCTTTCTTCTTTAGTATGGTTTTTTTGAACAGATTCTACTTGTTCATCAGTTGCTGTTTGAGATTTATCAATTTTTTCATGTTCTTTTATAGTATTTTTCTCAGCATCTTCTTTATTTTCAGACACTATTTTTTCATCTACACTTTGATTATAAAATCTTCCGCATTCTTGATATTCATTGCCTTCTTGATAATTTTTAGCATCAAATTCTTCATTTTCTTTAGATTCTCTGTAAGTTCTTTCATGACCACTTGGTGCAAATCCTTCATGACTTCTACACTCTCTATGTCCATATTCTCCTTCATATCCTCTTGGCTCAAACCCTTCATGACCTCTATGTTCTCTATTGTCATGACCTCCTTCGTATCCTCTTGGCGCAAATCCTTCATGACCTCTGCAACCTACATGTTCATAACTTCCTTCGTATCCTCTTGGGTTAAATCCTTCGTGGCCTCTGCAACTTGCATGTTCATAACTTCCTTCATATCCTCTTGGTGAAAACTCTTCATGACCTCTGTAATCTCTACGCTCATAGCCTCCTTCGAATCCCCTTGGCGCAAATCCTTCATGACCTCTGCAACCTGCATGTTCATAACTTCCTTCATATCCTCTTGGTGAAAACCCTTCATGGCCTCTGTAATCTCTACGCTCATAGCCTCCTTCGAATCCCCTTGGCGCAAATCCTTCATGACCTCTGCAACCTACATGCTCATGAAACCCCTCATATCCTCTTGGTGCAAATCCCTTATGATACATCATTTCAAATATTTTGCATCCTTCACATACATGATTCCATGGATGTCTATGAGGACCCCCATATCCCATTTGAGCATGATGTTGTGAATATTTACTATGTTCTCCATAATGTTCTTGGTGTTTATGATGTCCTCTCATTTCAAATTCTCCAAATCCTCTAAATCCTTCTCTTTTATCTTTGTAATAATTCATATTAATTCCTCCTAATTAACTCTATTTTTTCTATTAATTTATTTTCTCAGTTTTATTAAGGTACCTTACTTATTTCTAATTATAAAGGTACCTTATAATTTTGTCAACACTATTTTTAAGGTACCTTTATATTTTTTTAATTTATTTTAGTTTTAACTTAGTTTGTTTTAACTTACTCTTAAACCTAAAAATTATGGCATAAAAAAGTGGTATAGGAAAACACATATTTATTATCATGTACAATTTTTTATTGAATCACTTAAATTTATCAAACTGTTTCCTATACTTCAATTTAGTAAATAATTACTTTTAAAAAAAGTGAACCATTTATAGTAAAATTTTATCTAATAAGTGTAAGACAAAAAAGTAGTGCTACTATTTTCATAGGAATGTAGATTTATCAAATTATTTACCAAACTTCAATAAAAAAATAATTATTTAAAAAAGTGAACCATTTATAGTAAAATTTTATCTAATAAGTGTAAGGCAAAAAAGTAGCGCTATGATTTGCATAGAAAGGTAGGAATACAATTGGATAAAACTACATTTATTAATAATATTCTTGAGTCAGAACAGACTTTGTATCGCGTATCTAAGTCTATTTTAGGAAACGACCAAGATTGTGAGGATGCTGTCAACAATGCTATTTTAAAGGCATATGAAAAATTGGACTCACTAAAAGAACAACAATATTTTAAAACTTGGTTGATTAGAATAGTCATAAATGAATGTAATTCATTAAGACGTAAACAGTTTAATATTCTACCATTTGAAGAAATTCTCAAGAACAAAAAAGTAGAAGAAAAAGATGATTACAGTGATTTATATATTGCTATTCAAGGTTTATCTAAAAAAATTAAGATTCCAATAGTTCTTTATTATATCGAAGGATATTCAATAGATGAGATTAAGGAAATATTAGATATACCTCAAGGAACAGTAAAAAGCAGATTATCAAGAGGTAGAAAATTATTAAAAACTAAATTAGAAGATATGGAGGTAATGTATGAACAAAAACAAATTAGATAATTCATTTCCGAAAGCTCCAGAAAGCTTTCATAATAGATTAAATAAAACACTAAATAGTCTACCAGAAAGAGAGGAGAATTATAACATGATTAATAATAAAACACGTAAATTACCATTTAATTTATCATTCAAAAAAGGATTAATTGCAACTTTTGCTGTTACTCTACTTTTAGGTACAACAGCTCTTGCTACAGGAGAAATATCTAGTATAATTGGAAAATCAAGTAATAAGGCTACCTATACATCTATTCCAACTACAGAGCAAGTAAAAAAAGACTTTAAATTTGTCCCTAATATAGTTTCTGAATTTAGTAATGGATATAAGTTCAAAGGAGGTTATACTATAAATGAAAAAGGACTTGATAAAGAAGATAATATTTTAGGCGAATTAAAAGCACTTGATTTTGCCTATGAAAATGGTAATGATGAAATATCTCTTAAAACATCAAGTGATGTACTTGGAAAAGATTCTGAGGATATGAAGGTTGTAGATACATACAAAGATGTAAATATTTCTTATGATAAATTCAAGCAAAAGTATGTACCAGAAGGTTATAAAATGACAGAACAGGATAAACTTGATGAAAAATCAGGTAAATATACATTTAGTGAGTGGTCAGGTGAGGTGGAAGTTAATGAATATAAGTATTTAAGTTGGAAACAAAATGGAGTTTATTACTCATTTATAGTTCAGAACTCAGATTTATCTATGAATGATTTACTAGAGATGGCTCATGAAGTAATAGATGCAAAATAAAGCTAATTAACACTAAAATATAACTAATAATTAAATTGTTTATGAGTTTATTATTTCTTACTTTAATGTATTTATTAATAAATACAGCCATCTCTTCTATCGTTATATTTTTTTTAAGATTCATATATCAAATTTTAGATATTTAACTATTCTATAATTCCTAGTTAAATACTACTAAAAAAGCCCTTAAAAACCATTTATTTTGGATTTTGAGGGCTTTAACTTTATTGTAAATACTCATATATTAGCTACAAATACACAATAAATATATAAGAATCCTAAAAGAAAAATTAGATAAGAATTAAAAATTTATTGCTTTAACATTACTTTAATATTGTTTTAATAAAGAAGTTATCTCGTCTAAATAGTATATGTTTAATACATGAAGAGCTCTTGTACAGCAAGTGTAAAGGAGCAACCTTTCATCTTCATTATTATAATTTTTATTACTTGCATTGTATATAATAACCATATCAAATTCAAGCCCTTTAGATAGATATGAAGGCATTATTAACACACCATTTACATACTCGTCATCATCTTTTGTTATGCACTGCACATCAACATCATTCTCTTTTAAAAACTCATATACTTCCCTAGTCTCACGAACTGTTTTTGTTATGATACCAATAGATTTATAATTTTTCTGTTTATAACCCTTTATATCTTCAATAAGTTTTTTATTCAGTTGATTTTTATCTGTAAAACCAATTATCTCAGGCTCATCACCATGTCTTTCAACATATTCATCATTTATAGCTTCTGTAAGAAGTTTTCTTGAAAATCTAGTAATTTCCATTGTTGAACGATAGGTTTTACTTAGATTTATTATACAAGTATCATTCTTTAATATATCATGAATATTATTGTAATCTCCAACATTCATAAAAGGATTGATTGATTGGTTGATATCTCCTAATATAGTCATATTAGCAGAATTAAAAAGTTTATAAAATATTTCATATTGTAATGGAGTGTAATCCTGTGCTTCATCTATGATTACATATTTAATTTGGGATGTATTTGGGATACCCCCAAGAGCCCCTTTCAAATATAAAAGAGCAACTTGGTCCTCATAATAAAGGCTCTTTACACTCAAATTATCCATTGTATAAATTCTTATATTATCTATAAGATTTTTATCATATTCAATATTTGTTTTATCTAAAAACAGCTCCAAATTCTTAAATAGATTTTTATAGGTGTCTATCAAGTCTAGCTCTGTCATTTTTGAAACTTTAAAATAGATTTCTTTCAAATTTTCTTTTACAGTAAGAGTACTTTTTTCTATCATTTCTTCTTTTTCTATATAATCCCCAGACTCTTCAAGCTCTTTAAATACTTCATCAATCCAAACTTTTTCATATGGTTCAATTAGAAATATTATTCTTGATTTTATCTTTTCTAATCTTCTCTTGATTGGTAGATTTGAATAATCATTAGAAAACAAATCTTGCAAATCCTTAGATGAAATTATCAACTTACCTCTCACAACAATATCTTCAAAGCACCTATCCTCTGTCTCTAGATGATTTATATATTTTTTTAATATATCCACAAACTCTGAAGATGTTTTAAATTCTATATTTTCTATCCTATCCCTATATGTTATTTTTTGATTATTATCAAATATATACTCCATCATTTCTGATGGACTTTCTTTTTTAAAATCATTTCCTAATTCTTGATGCATATAGTCTTTAAATGTTGTCTGGCAAATATTATCTTCACCAAGTTGTGGTAATACATTTGATATATAGTCGTTAAATATATTATTTGGAGAAAATATTATTATATTTTTAGATGTTATTTTATCTTTGTGTCTATATAGTAAATATGCAATTCTATGAAGTGCTATAGATGTTTTCCCACTTCCAGCGGCCCCTTGTACAATTAAGTTTTTATAATCTTCATTACGAATCACTTGATTTTGCTCTCTTTGAATAGTTGTAACTATAGTTTTCATTTTCTCATCGGAGTTTTTGCCTAAAAGTTCTTGTAAGATATCGTCATCAATATTTAGATTACTGTCAAACATATACTCAATTTTTCCATCTTTTATTTTATATTGTCTTTTTTTAGTTATTTCTCCAGAGATTAATCCTTCTGGACAATCATAGCTTGCTTGTCCAATTTCATAATCGTAAAACATACTTGAAATAGGAGCTCGCCAATCATATACCAGAAAATCATAAGCCTCATCAATTAGATTTGATAACCCAATATAACAATTTTGAGTATCAACTTCATTATCTTCAGTAAAGTCAATTCGTCCAAAATAAGGAGATTCAATCATTTTTTCGTATTTATCTTTGAGCTTTTCAGTAAATTCATGGCTCCTTTTTTGATGCTTCATAACATCCATAAATGACATAAACTCAGAAAGTTGTTCTAATCCATTTTCCATAGAAATAGACCCCAGGTCATTCCATAATTCCCTTTGAGTTTCTATAGCATCTTTTTTTAGTTTATCTTTTTCTCTACGTTTTTCCTCAAGTTGTCTGTTAGCTTCTTTAAGAATTTTTTGGAGCCATTGATTTTCAAGATTCAATTCAAAATCATTTAGATTCATATCATAATCCTCCTCAATTGAAATTAACGTTTAATCCACTATATCAGTTTAATCCGCTATATCAATTATATAGAAATGAGGAGATATTCATAGTCTTAAAAAAACTTTTTATTTATGATATAATTATAGTGGGAAGATAAATAGTTTCTAATCTTCATTAACATCCTTTTCGCTATGTTTTTCATCCTTAGATACATTCTGTTCATTAAATTTCTTGTTCTTAAAAAACTCTGGATGTTGTTTTACTATCTGTTCAAAAAACTCTGGATGTTGTTTAGTCATTTGTTCAAAGAATTCTTCTCTATTAAAAAAATCTTGAAATGCTTCCATACGTGAACTATAAAACTCTTTTCCTTCTTGAGAACTCTCATGTGATTCCTCATGTGGATTTGGACGTGAACCCATATGCCCCATTCCAAAGCCTTCTCTTCCATTAAAACCTAAAAATTGACCAGGATGTGGTCTTGAGTGTGGTCCCATATGTGCCCCATCAAAATTAATGTTGTCGTCATTTTTTATACTTCTCTCTAGCTCATTAGTAATCTTAGTAAGAATATCACTTAGAATACTTTTTTCTTCTTTTTCCAAAATATCGAATATTTTATTAGTTGGGTCTTCTTCCTGCTCAATTTTATTAATTTCATCCATACCCTTTGATGTCAGTCTTACTACCATTACTCTACGGTCTTTTTCTGAAGGTGTACGAGTAATAAATCCTTGATTTTCTAGTTTTGAAAGCAACTCACCTAAAGATTGAGGTCTCATATCAAGCAAATAAGATAGTTCTTTTTGAGTAATTTCTGGTTTTATTTTTAGCATAGATAATACTCTTCCTTGACCTCTATGCGTTCCTCTAAAAAAACCATGTGATTTATGATTTTGAAGGTGAAATTTATGTAGTAACGATTGTACTTTAAAAAATTGCTCTAATAAATTTTCATCTTGAGTTTCATTCATGATTTTTACCTCCTAAATTAATTATTAATTTTGTAATCATACATTTTACTAATTATATAATTTTTTTCAAATAGACCTTTAAAAAGGTACCTTACTTGTATTGAGTATAAGAGCAAGCCTTCGATTTGTCAAATATTTTAACACTTTATTACTCTTTTTATGCATCATAATAAAATCCTTGTATTATATCCTTATATATCCTTAAATAAATAATCAAGTTTAATTTTTCAAACTAAAAAATCCAATATCTATGCTAAGAAAACTCTATCCCTTATTAAAGTTACTAAGTAAATTATCTATTTTATTTTCTTATTTATTAGTACTACTTTCTACTTATTAAGACTATCTTCTAAGTCCACTACAACTATACATAAACATATTCAATTAATTCTATAT